>CAJVXD010000022.1 GCA_913009675.1 uncultured bacterium
CGCGTTGTGAAGAAGATCTAATCCTCTCCACAACCCTTTTGCGCAGGCCATAAAGATCTATCCCGTCTTTGACGGCTTTTATCCTTTCATCTTTCGTCGACAAGGCCAGGGCAAAATAATCCGTAATCATGGATAAGATATGACCTTTTTCTTTAACCCAGTCATGTAGATTTTCAGCTGCCCTCTTGTAATCATCCGGGTTAGCTTTGATGTCTTTAATCCCTTCGGTAATCCCTTCTATATACTTATGAGAGATATCTTTATTACCGGAATTGACATATCTCTTCAAGAAATAGACCGGGGACAGCTTAGAAATTTCTCTTGGCAGATCTACGGAATAGCCGCCCCTTTCTTTATGTTTTATACGGTCTTTGAATGCCGGAAGATTGGTTGTCACTAAGGGAAGCCTATGATAGCCGAGATAGGATAAAGCAAGATTATAACCTTCGCGCGTGGACAATATCAGGCCTACATCTGCACGCGCTACGCATGCATCACGCTCTGCCCACGAATATTCTTTAAAGATCTGGACATGGTCTTTTAGCCTACCCTTGAGCCCGGTATGTATCAATTTACGCGCCCTATCGATATTATCCATATGAAGACCATCGATCTCTCCCTGAGGTATCTTCAATTTCTTTAATCCGTTGATATATTTTTCTTTCAATCCGGCCAACTTATCACTATCCTCCTCTATCAATAGTTTTAGAAGAATATATTGCAAATATCCTTCGGGGTCATCATTGGAAGCGTCCAGGAAATACCACATTACGGCATTGGGATTTTCCTTTAGATATTTAGTAAAGGCCATAAGACCCTGGATAAGTCCCTTAGAAGAGTCTGGACGACCTAAAGTTAAAACATAAAAGAGACCCTGTATGATACCACGGCCTTCGTCATCCTTTAAACCCTTCAAGGTCTTTATATCCTTTATGTTTCTTTTGTTTCTTGTAAAATCTTTTCCTTGTCTAAGCTTATTCTGTTCTGATAAAAGATCTAAGGCGGGAGGTTCGACTAATTGCAGAATACCAGAGGTAGAGACCCCGTTACGAAGTTCGTGGCCTGGCTGGTGAAGCAAGACCTCTGCATTCTCCCAATGTTCTGCCAATCTGCGGCCGACTTTAACACCTGTTCCTCCTACCTCTGTCCCTGAGGTATCAATGTGTAATCTGGCAAAACCCTTTTTAATATGATCAAACATCGCGGCTGGCTGCGGATCGTCTATAAAAAGAACTACATTATCTCTTTTAATAAGCCCGTCGTACAACTCTGCATTCTCCTTGCCAACCTGCTCCCAGAGTCTCCAGTTCGGCTCTTCAGGCGTATCTTGCCCCTGTATCAGATTATGGATATCTTTGGTAGTTAGATAAAAATCAGGGTCTGTCGACCACAGGATATGCCATTCTACATCCACACCAAGCGCTATCAATAAAGGCACTATTGGCGCGTACATATCAGCAACCCCGCCACTTTTAAATGTGGCATTAAGGTAAACGAATCTCTTGCCTTCTCTCTTAACCTCTTCTGCCATCAACATGAACTCATCAACCTGTTCATCTCCTATAATCTTCCTGTAACCCTGAATAATCTTTCTCTTTTTAGCATCACTGAATCTAACGTCATAGCTCATCGCCCTATATGCCGCTTCTCCATACCTATCAACAAGCTCTTTCAAATAGCCGAATGCCTCTTTCCAATTTTCCCTGCTCTGGAAATTTTTATCAAAATAATGTTTCTTTATAAACCTTATGGCCTTATTAATATCCTTCTTATTGCCCGTCCTTAGGGCCTTTTTCTTCTTTCTCTGCATCTCTCTCAAGATATAAACAGGCCCTGCAATCTCATATTGAACCTTAATAAATCTACCCGAAATTGCTGCTATCTGATCCGTAGGTAGGCCTAATCCATGAAGTATACCTATAACCCCACTATTAAAATCTTTCCGGAACCGTTTATTTGCAAATCCCAGCGGTATCCTTAGCTGTTCCTTTAATCCTTTTATCAGTTCTGAGATAGGTTTTCTCTTCCCCGAGAGTAAAAATCTATAATTCTCTTCATCTATACCCGTCGAAGAATAAGGGGAGATGACCACATAGGAATAACCTTTTTCCCTGAATAATTTTGTGAGGCCTCGGGTATGAAAACCTCCTGCGATGAGCGCCGCGATCTTTGCATGGCGTTTTCCTATCTCATCTACAGTATTTTTAAACATAGCCAGGTCGCGCCTATGCGCCAGTTTATAGAAATCTTCGATCTCCTGAAGATGGCCGTCAATGATATCAGGATTAAAATCTGGGGTAAAAGCGGACCGATCGTTTAATCCAGCCTTCTTTGTTAAATCGGCCAGGGCAGATTTAAACCAGCTAACTCTAAATCCATCTTTATTGTCCAGATAGTAATCCAGCTCTTCATTCGAGATCTCGAGACTGAAGAAATCTTTAAGTAGTTTTATGTGCCTGAGAGATTTGGTGAGAAGTTTTTGATATTTATTTGTAGCGAGGGCATCTTTTATTTCATAACTCAGCTGTTCTATCTCTGTAAAAAGCTTTAGCGAATCAAGGGAATTTACCTTCTCGAGATAATCTATAAAGGCAAAGAGGCCCTGATATTCATCCGGGGCATCCTTCAGATACCGCCTTGCTAGTTCAGCCAGGTAGCTATAAAATGAGAAAGGGGATATCTTTTTATCCTTGAAAAGGGATGCCTTGTTTAAAAGGGCCTTTATCTCTGGATCGCTTCTCTTTTCCCTTAAAACAGCCTGAAGGGCCATCAAAAGGGCCTGAGAATCCCGGATAATCTTTTTCTGGTCTATCTTTTTCTCAAGCTCCATCGTTTCTTTGAGAAGGGCGATATTCTTGAACTTGATAGTTCTTGACTCGGCACCTTCGCGGGCTCGCTCGAAGATTATATCCTTCAAGTGAGGACGCAAAGCGGCAGAGTCGAGAAGATAATCTATATAATCATCTGTCTTTATTGTATTGTTTTCATATTCTGTTTCTTTTGCATCTAACTCTAACAGTTTCTTTGAATATATCTTTGGTTTTAACCTATCGAGTGCGTCTTTTATCTGACGGATAAAATTCTGGGCCTTATCTGAAAATCTCATTATTTTGTTAAATTCTATTATGTTCTGGAAATATATATCCTTATCCTCTATGCCCCATATGGGAAGATCCGGATATTTGGTTATTGAGAGATATTCCTCGGCTGTAAGTTCGCCTGAATTTACAAATAGACGAGCGGTTTTCTCGCGCACCCCGGCATCAGGAAAGCTCGAAACACTGGAGGTGTCCACCTTGCCCTCCGCACCTTCTGAACAGACAAGATTCAGACCATAGCCTTTTATGAGAAGTTCCAGGATAGCGGCTTCATTAAACTGCGCCTGGGGATTTGTATGTAAATCCTGTATATGCACTATTAGCGGCCTTGGTCCCTGCCCCTGACCACTTTTGGCATGATAGACTTCCAGCACCCTTCCTAATTTATGAGGTATATATATGCTAGATAGGCCTTTTAAAGATGAAAGCTTTATGCTATGGGGTTGAGCTTGCTTATATGGAGAGGTCCTTGTCTCTTTTTTTCCTGAAAGAGCGTTTCTTTTCTTCTGTAACGCATCTTCTCTTTCTCTTTGGATGGATCTATAGTTAGGCCGTTTATTCTTAAATAAACTCCTACTGGATGGTGCGGGATAGACTACGGTTGTAACTAAGAACACCTGGGCCATTACAAAGGAAATTACCCTGGTAAATATTCTATTTTTACCTTCCTGCCAACTTAACATATTCGCCTGCATAAGCAGAATAAACTCTCGAGCTACATTAGACAAGTACAGCTATTAACACAGAAGAAATATCCCGGGCATGTCATTTTAAAGAGATAGGTTTGGCGCCTCTGCCATGGGAGAGAGGCCCTATTCAAATAAAAGGCAATGCCCGAGAATGACTTTTTAATAAACAAAAAACCAGGTCTCTTTCGCCTGGCTTATTCTTAGAGAGACCCATGGCTGATTTTCTCTAATTTTAGTCATCTTTACACAAATTATAAATACTTTAAAAACTTTTACAATCTCTACAATAAGTATACAACACTTTCTTATTGATGTCAAGGGTTTCGCTCGAAGGATATTTATAATAGCTGAGCTGTTACAATATTTTATAGTTATGAGAATTTAAACCTCCCTTTTGTGTCAACACTTATCCTGACCTTGCCGCCTTCCCTGTAATCCCCTTTGAGAAGTTTCATCGCCACCTTATCTTGAATCTCTTTTTGTATCAACCTCCTCAAAGGCCTTGCTCCAAAATCAGGGTCATATCCTTCCCTGGCAAGTCTCTCTTTGGCCTCTTTATCTATCTCTAAAATAATATTTTTCTCGCCAAGCTTACGCCTTAATTCCTCTAACTGAAGTTCTACTATAGCTTCAATGTCCTTCCCCGACAATCTGTTAAATATTATAATCTCGTCTATCCTGTTTATAAACTCCGGCCTTAGATATCTTTTTATCTCATTATCAACCGCCTTTTTTATCTCTTCCCTGGAACTCCCTTCTTCCTGAAAATACTGACTCCCTATATTTGATGTCATTATTATAAGCGTGTTCCTGAAATTTACTACCCTTCCCTGTCCATCGGTAAGACGACCATCCTCCAGTATCTGAAGGAGGATATTAAACACGTCGTGATGGGCCTTTTCTATCTCATCAAAAAGAATAACGGCATATGGCCTGCGCCTTATCCTCTCTGTCAGTTGTCCTCCCTCCTCATATCCAACGTAGCCTGGGGGTGCACCGATGAGTCTACTAACAGAGTGCCTTTCCATATATTCAGACATATCAATACGCACAAGCGCATTCTCCTCATCAAAGAGGAACCACGCCAGGCTTTTCGCCAGATATGTCTTGCCTACCCCCGTAGGCCCCATGAAGATAAAAGAACCTATGGGTCTATTGACATCAGATATCCCTGAACGCGACCTTCTAACGGCATTTGATATCAAAGAAATAGCCTCGTCCTGTCCAACAACCCTCTCTTTAAGCCCCTCCTCCATATGGACAAGTTTTTCCTTCTCTCCTTCCAGCAATCTGGAGACCGGGATACCTGTCCACTTTGAAACTATCTGGGCTATATCTTCTTCATCTACCTCTTCCCTAAGCATCTTATCCTTCTTCTGGATCTCCTGCAGTTTTTTAGTATCCTCTAATAGTTCTTTCTCCAGTCTTCCTATAAGGCCATAACGTATCTCAGCCACCTTATCTAAACGGGCCTCTTTTTCATAACGCTCCTCGTCGAGCCTTGCCTCTTCAATAGCCCCCTTTGCACTGGCTATCTTCCCGATTATATCCTTTTCTTTCTTCCAGTGAAGTTTCATTTCTTTAGATCTCTCGTCGAGTTCAGCCAGTTCTTTTTCTAATTTATTCAAGCGTTCTTTCGAAGACCTGTCCTTTTCCTTTTTAAGGGCCTGCCTTTCTATCTCGAGCTGCCTAATCCTGCGGTCAAGCTCGTCTATCTCGGTAGGAAGGCTATCTATCTCTATGTGGAGTTTTGAGGCCGCTTCATCTACCAGGTCAATGGCCTTATCCGGCAAGAACCTGTCTGTTATATATCTATCGGATAGTACAGCGGCGCTTACAAGGGCATCATCTTTGATCTTTACGCCATGAAAGATTTCATATCTTTCCTTTAACCCGCGCAGTATTGCTATTGTATCCTCAACGCCAGGCTCTCCTATAAATATAATCTGAAAACGCCTCTCCAGGGCCTTATCCTTTTCAATATGTTTCCTGTATTCATCAAGGGTAGTCGCACCTATACACCTTAGCTCCCCCCTGGCCAGTGCGGGTTTTAACATATTCGAGGCATCGACTGCCCCCTCTGCTCCTCCTGCCCCGACCAGTATATGTAATTCATCTATAAAAAGGATTATCTCTCCTTCTTTTGCGCGTATCTCCTTAAGAACCGCCTTTAGTCTATCCTCAAATTCTCCTCTGAATTTACTGCCTGCCACAAGAGACCCTATATCTAGGGCTATAATCTTCTTATCTTTTAATGTAGTGGGTACGTCTCCGTCCGCTATCCTTTTTGCGAGCCCCTCGACAATAGCAGTCTTTCCTGTGCCCGGTTCACCTATCAAGACAGGGTTATTCTTCGTGCGCCTTGAAAGGACCTGTATCGCCCTTCTTATCTCCTCATCCCTCCCTATGACAGGGTCAAGCTTCCCCTGATTAGCAAGTTCTGTAAGGTCCCTCCCGTAACGCTCAAGCGCCCTGTATTTCTCTTCAGGATTCTGGTCTATCACTCTATGCACCCCCCTTATATCCTTCATCACCCCAAGGATTGCTTCCCTGGATATATTGTACTTTTTTAATAATGCGCTGAACCTATCTTTCCCCTCATATTGGGAGATAGCGAGCAAAAGGTGTTCTAAGCTCACATATTCGTCTTTTAAAAGCACGGCCTCATTAAAGGAAATCTTTAACACATTATTTAATCTGGCGGAGATGTATTCCTTGATCGAACTGCCTTCAACCTTAGGCCTTTCGTATAAAATCTGCTCTATGTCCGCCTTGAAGGAATCAAGGTCCACACCCAGTTTTTCCAATATCCTGCCAACTACGTTATCCTTCACGGAAAGTATCCCCAGGACAAGATGTTCAACGTCTATCTCCTGGTGAGACATCCTCCTTGCAATCTCAATAGATGCCTCCATTGCTTCCTGGGCCTTAAATGTCATCCTGTCAAACCTCATCATTCGTCTCCTTTAGAATAAGTATAACAAGAAAAAAGCCTAAAGAAAAGATAAAAGTCAGGAAGATTGCGGAAGATCCGTGCACGAGGTTATGGCGAGTAAACAGCGACTTAGCGATCTCTTAACCGGGTTATCTTGGAAGGGTTATGCTCTTTTGGGATTGGTATCGTCCTCTACGGTCAGAATAGCTAACCTCACACACCTCATCTGACTCAAGAAAGACTACCTGTCCTATACCTTCATTCGCATAAAGCTTTACTGAGGACGGAGATGTATTGCTTATCTCTATGGTAATAAAACCTTCCCAGGAAGGTTCTAACGGTGTCACATTTACTATTATACCTATCCTGGCATAGGTGCTTTTACCTGTTGTGAGCGCTAAAACATTGCCGGGTATCTTAAAATACTCTAAAGACCTCGCAAGGATAAAGGAATTTGGCGGGATAATGCAAGCCTCACCTTTGAAATCTTCGAATAGGTCAGGGATTATTTTTTTAGGGTCTATTATTATATCCGGGTCAGAACCCTTGAAGAGCTTGAATTCATCAGCGATTCTTATGTCATAGCCATAACTTGAAAGGCCGTATGAGATGTTATTGTTTTTAATTTGAGCAGGCTCGAACGGCTTTATCATATCATGCTCTAAGGCCATTCGCTTAATCCAGGAATCTGGTTTTATGGACATATCTTCCAACGCAGACAATCGCACATCGTCCAACACGAAAACTCTGCTAATCTGTGTATTTCAGCACTTTGAATACCCGCACGAGCGGCAAACCACACAGCCTTCTTCGTGCCTCAGTGCAGCACCGCAGTCAGGGCACACACCTACAACAGTGCCCAATTTATCCTCTATCATGGTATGCGGAGAATGTTTTTCCAACGCCTCCTCTTCGTGGGGTATCTCGCCATTACCGAGTCTGAGCTCCAAGACCCTCGCAATAGCATCTGCACAGGAAAATATCCTGCCGCCTTTTTGCCAGGACGGGGAGGGACAGCGTATCCCTCTTAACTGGTCTACGATCTTTTTGTTCTCGACGCCTGAACGAAGGGCCAGGGATACAAGCCTACCTATAGCCTCAAGCTGACTTGCAGCACAGCCACCTGCCTTTCCCATCTGTATAAATACCTCGAATGGCATATTTTTCGCGTCGACATTTATTGTAATGTAGAGATTGCCACAGCCCGTTGTGATCTTCGTGGTGGTCCCTGTTGTAACAACAGGCCTGGGCCTTGGCGCAATACTCTTGTCCTTTACTGCAGGATTATCGTCTATACCGGTGCCCCTTGTCTTTAAGTTTATATTCAACACCTGTTCCTCCCTGCTTTTATCCCTATAAATGGTCACACCCTTACATCCCAATTTATAGGCCAGCATATATACCCCCCTTATATCATCCTTTGTAGCATTAGTGTGAAAATTCACTGTCTTGGATACGGCATTGTCGGTATATTTTTGAAAGGCTGCCTGCATCCTTATATGCCATATCGGAGCAATATCATGTGCCGTAACGAATATCCTTTTGTATCTCTCAGGGACCTCATCAATGTCCTTCACAGAACCTTTATCTGTAATCCTCTCCATTAATTTTCTCGAATAAAAACCTTCCCTTTTTGCGGTTTCTTCAAATAGCGGATTGATCTCCACCAGTTTATCGTTATCCATTACATTCCTGTAATATGATATCGCAAACAGCGGTTCGATCCCGCTTGAGGCGTTAGATATAATAGAAATGGTCCCTGTAGGCGCTATGGTAGTCAGCGTAGCATTACGTCTTACCGCCGAGCCCTCCTCAGAAAATACACTGTCATTATACAAAGGAAACGCACCTCGCCTTTCAGCTATTTCTTCAGATTTATCCCTGGACTCCTTATCTATAAAACTCATAATCTTCCCAGCTAATTCCACTGCCTCATCGCTATTATAAGGTATCTCTAACTGGATCAACATGTCTGCCCAACCCATTACGCCAAGACCTATCTTTCTATTCTTCCTCGTCATCTCCTTTATTTGCTCGAGGGGGAATTTATTCATATCTATTACGTTGTCTAAAAAATGCACACCTGTACGCACAACCCTTTTTAATTTTCTCCAATCCACGTCTTTTTTTCCATTTTTTTCACAGATAATCTTAGAAAGGTTAACCGAACCGAGATTACAGCTCTCAAAAGGCAAAAGCGGCTGCTCTCCACATGGATTAGTACTTTCAATCTCGCCGCTGCGAGGCGTGGGGTTGTCCTTATTTATCCTATCTATAAAAACAATGCCCGGCTCGCCATTCCGCCATGCCATCTCGACTATCGAATCAAAGACCTCTTTTGCCTTAAGCGTGCCTCCTGCCTTTTTCGTATGGGGGTCTAGTAAATCATATTCGCCATCTTCTACAACCTTGTTCATAAAATCTTCAGTAAGGGCTACGGATATATTAAAATTCGTTATCTCTTTATCGTTTTCCTTGCACTTTATAAATTCAAGGATATCAGGGTGATCCACACGTAATATCCCCATATTGGCCCCGCGTCTTGTCCCTCCCTGTTTGACAGCCTGAGTCGCGGCATTGAACACCTTCATAAAGGAAACCGGCCCGCTCGAGACGCCCCCCGTGGAACGGACCACGCTATTCTTCGGACGCAATCTTGAAAAACTAAATCCTGTTCCGCCCCCGCTTTTATGTATCATGGCAGTATTCTTTATCGCATCAAAGATTGATTCCATAGAATCCTCTACGGGAAGCACAAAGCATGCAGATAATTGACCCATGTCCTTTCCTGCATTCATAAGCGTAGGGCTGTTTGGCATGAACACAAAATTGGACATGACATCGTAAAAATCCTTTTCTGTCTTTTGGACCTCAGTATCGCTAGCACCATACAACTTATCTGCACTGGCTATATGTCTCGAAACCCTCCTAAACATCTCTCCAGGTGTCTCTATAACCTTGCCATTCTTATCCTTCTTTAGATATCTTCTTTCAAGGACTGTTAGACAATTTTCAGAGATATTTAATTTTTTCGCGGGGCCTGTTCCTACCTGCATCTCTTCCTCCTAAAATCCGGTTAATAACAATTTGGGTTGGTCAATCTTCATTAAAAAATCCGTAAAGGGATAAGAAAAAGTATATCATCAAAAAAGAGTCTGTCAAGTGAAAAATACTATATATTGATAGTTTTTTCAGAAGGTGTCTACATATTGTAGTTTGAGGCCGAACCTCGCCATCAGATTATCTCAACTGTGTCCTTGGGAAGCCATCCCCTGAGGTCTTTTGAAAGGTCTATCTCATACCAACCCTGGCGTTCTGTCAGAACCTTGAGGATCGTCCCTTCGTGCAGTGTAAATTGCAGGATATAATCCTGTTTTGGCCCGCTCCTTACATCCACTTTTTTCGATATTATAACTGCATGTTTTGTGAAATTCTCACTGTCTATCTTTGAGACTAAAAAAACCGCAGCTATAATCAAAAGTGCACCTAAGCCTCCCGCTATATAGAACAACAACCTTCTCTGTTCCACAGAGAATATAGAAAATATCAAGATTACGACTATGCTCAAATAGACTATGGAGACAAAGACACTCAATTCATCTATATTCATACTGTTATAAGGGAATAGGATAAGATTTAAAAGAAATCCTTTCCCCTGAACCTTGATCTTATCAACGGCCATGCCTTTGGCGAGTTTGAGATTAACCAGGATGTCTCTATCCCTGGGCGCCAATCTCAGTGCCCTTTCATAATTTACTATGGCCTTACCGATCCTTTTTAATTTGAAATAACTATTGCCGAGATTATAGAACACCTCGGGACTGACCCTGTCCATCTTTACTAGCATCTTGTAAAGAGATACTGCCTTTTCATAGTCTTCGTTTTCGTAAGCCAGATTTGCCTTTCTGTAGATCGGAAGAGCGTCGTGTAGGGAAAGAGTGTAGATCTCGGTGGTCGCCGTATCATTAAAAAAAAAAACAGATAAAAAACACAAACAATATCAACTGAATCGATA
>CAJVXD010000023.1 GCA_913009675.1 uncultured bacterium
ATATCACGATCTATATATGTCTCATCGTCTGTCTATGTGTATGTGGATTGTACAAGTAGTATAATGTAAATGAGTTATATCACTGTTTTTTTTTTTTTCAAGCAGAAGACGGCATACGAGATATATCAGTGTGACTGGAGTTCAGACGTGTGCTCTTCCGATCTGACTATGCAAGGCAGCCAGGCATGTCATAGCGGTAGAAAAGGATAGAAGGCTCTACAGGTTTCTTTCAGCCAATATTCGATATGACAATTTAGAGTTGATAAATGGTGATATTCTCGACTATCCCATTTCTCGCCTCAGGGGTTTTGAACACCTGAAGGTCGTAGGGAATCTGCCATATAACATATCAAGTCCCATTATCATTTATCTCATAGAGAACAGATCTTGTATCGACGCAATGTTTATATCCCTTCAGAAGGAATTTGCATGCAGATTGATAGCAGGGCCAGGGAGCAGGGAATATGGTGCCATATCTTGTTTCGTCCAATTTTACGCAAGGCCGCGCATCTTGTTTAATATAAAGAAGGGTGTATTCTATCCTGTCCCGAAAGTGGACTCCTCTTTTTTAAAGATAGCCATTGAGGACAGGACGTTCACTGCCGGAAAAAATAGAATTTCCAATGGCCTTTACTTGACGGATGAAGAAAAACTGTTTAAAATAATAAGGACGTGCTTTGGGAAGAGGAGAAAGACGATATTGAATTCCTTGTACCCTGTTAGCGGGGCCGCGTCAAAAGAGGAACTCTCGGATAGATTGAAGAGAGCAGGGGTGTCCCCGGGCCGCAGGCCCGAGACAATATCGCTGGAAGAATTTATATCTCTAACAAAGGCGCTATAACGGTACTCCAGGCTCTCTAGTGAGAGTTATGGCTGGGCGATTGGGGCAGGCAATTAAAACCGGAAATAGCTCGATTAACAGGAGGTAGATGATGGAGGAAGAGAAGAAAAACCTGGGTGAGAGTTCGTTTGGCATAGATCCTAAAATAGCAGGGCTGCTGTGCTATTTTTTAGGATTTATAACAGGCCTTGTTTTTTATATTGTAGAAAAGAAGAGCAAGTTTGTCAGGTTCCATGCCATGCAGTCTATAGTTGTCTTCGGAGGGATATTTGTAATCAACCTTATTTTGCTTTTTATACCCCTGCTAGGCATAGTCATAAGCGCTCTATTGTCTTTATTAGGTATAGTCCTGTGGGTCCTTCTAATGATAAAGGCCTATCAGGGAGAATATTTCAAATTACCCCTGGCCGGCGATATCGCCGACAAAAACTCTTAATCTATGGCTATAACTAAAGATACTATTAAGTATGTTGCAGGACTTGCCAGGATAGGGATGACCGGGAAAGAACTGGAGCATTTTACGGGACAGCTTGATCGTATCCTGGAGTATGTCCACGAGCTAAAGGACCTGAATGTTTCCGGGCTTGAACCTACGAGTCATGTCATGGAAATGAAGAATGTTTATAGAGCAGATAGGGTAAGGCCATCTCTGCCTGTCTCAGAGGTTTTAAAAAATGCACCTGACAAAGCGAACAACCTCTTTAAGGTAAAAAAGATTATAGAGAAGATATGATGGAACTGAATTCGCTGACAGCGCATGAATTGCTTGTCCTTCTCAAAAAGGGCGATATATTGCCTATAGATATATGCAATAGTATATTAAAGGCTGTAGATAAAAAGGAAAAAAAGCTGCATGCACTGGCAACCCTTGATAAAGATAAGGTTATCGAGAGATGCGCGGCCCTGAAGGGAAAAATGGACCTGCAATCCCTCTGGGGATTACCCATCTTTATAAAGGACAATATATGCGTAAGGGGTGAGCTTACAACGTGTTGTTCCAGGATACTTAATGGCTTTAGGCCCCCCTATGATGCCACTGTGATAGACAAGCTGAAAAGGAACGGTGCTGTCCTTATGGGTAAGACCAATATGGACGAATTTGCCTTTGGTTCCTCTACGGAGACATCTTTTTACGGCACGACCAGAAATCCATGGGATATGGAAAGGGTCCCCGGCGGTTCTAGCGGCGGTTCCGCAGCCTGCGTAGCAGCGGATGAGGCCATCTTTGCGCTGGGTTCTGACACAGGGGGTTCGATAAGGCAGCCTGCCTCACTCTGCGGCGTGGTGGGGTTAAAGCCCACATACGGGCGTGTTTCTCGATACGGCCTCATAGCATTTGCCTCCTCCCTCGACCAGATAGGGACACTGACAAAGGATGTTGAGGACGCAGCTATCCTGTTAAGGGCAATAGCTGGATACGATGAAATGGATTCTACCTCTGTCGATACGCCTGTCCCTGATTACCCCTCTTTGATAAAAAAGGATATAAAAGGCATAAAGATAGGCGTTCCGAAGGAATATTTTATTGAAGGTGTGGACGGAGAGGTTAAGGATGCGGTACGGGAGGCGATAGAAGAGATCAAGAGATTAGGGGCGGTTTGCGAAGAGGTAAGCCTCCCCCATACAAGATATGCCGTGAGCGTCTATTATCTTCTGGCAACATCTGAAGCAAGTTCAAACCTGGCAAGGTTCGATGGGGTGCAATATGGGTACTCTTCGGCCCGTGCAGGTTCGGTCATAGACATGCATAAGAACACGCGTAAAGAGGGTTTTGGAGACGAGGCAAAACGCAGGATTATCCTGGGGACCTTCGCCCTGTCCAGCGGTTACTATGAGGCATATTATTTAAGGGCATTAAAGGTCAGGACGTTGATTAAAAAGGATTTTGACGACGTCTTTAAAAGATACGACGCCATAATCACGCCTACCTCTCCTACGGCCGCCTTTAAGATAGGGGAAAAGATTAAGGACCCTCTTACGATGTATCTTTCCGATATCTTTACAATATCCGCTAATCTGACAGGTATCCCGGGTGTATCTATCCCATGCGGGTTTACAAGGAATAGCCTGCCCATAGGGCTCCAGATATTAGGTAAGGCATTTGATGAGGAGGCGATTTTAAGGATCGCTTATAGTTACGAGCAGGCCACCGAGTGGCATAGTAGACGCCCGGAGCTATAAAACGTAATCGCGTAGTTCAGCGATTAAAAGATATAGACCAAAGGCTATGCAATACGAAACAGTAATCGGCTTAGAGGTTCATCTGCAGCTTAAGACAAAAAGTAAGGTATTCTGCGGCTGCTCGACAAATTTTGGGTCTCCGCCCAATACACAGACCTGTCCTGTCTGTCTGGGGTTTCCCGGTTCCTTACCTGTCTTAAATAGAGAGGCGCTTAAGCTTGCGGCAAAGGTAGCCATTGCCCTGGATTGTCAGATTGCGAAGAAGATACGCTTTGACAGAAAGAATTATTTTTACCCGGATCTCCCAAAGGCATACCAGATTTCCCAGTTTGGACAGCCCCTTTCAGGGAAGGGATATATTATGATATTTGTGCATGGCAGTGAAAAGCGTATCACTATAAGAAGGGTTCATCTGGAGGAAGATACAGGCAAGCTTTTCCATAAAGAAGATGCCAGTTTTATCGATTTTAATCGTTCGGGTATGCCGCTTTTAGAGGTTGTGAGCGAACCGGATATCTCTTCGCCTGATGAGGCATATGCATACCTGAGGTCTCTTAAATCCATCCTTGAATATGTAGATGTCTCAGACTGTAACATGGAGGAGGGCAGTCTTAGATGCGATGCCAATATTTCTGTAAGGAAAGCCGGTTCTGAGAAACTGGGCGTTAAGGCGGAGGTAAAAAACATGAATTCCTTCAAGGCGGTGAAGGCCGCACTGTACTATGAACAACTCAGGCAGATAGAATTACTGGATAGCGGCTCAAGGATAGTGCAGGAGACCAGGCTTTATGATTCAGTGAGAAACGTTACCGAATCGATGAGGTCAAAGGAAGAGGCGCATGATTATAGATATTTTCCTGAGCCGGACCTGGTCCCTTTTGATCTCGATCCCGAGTTAGTGAGAGGCATAGGGAGAGAAATACCGGAACTGCCTGGGCCCAGAAAGAAGAGATTTATTTCAGATTACGGTTTATCCGATTATGACGCAGCCATAATGGTAAGCGATAAGGCCCTCGCTGATTATTTTGAAAGAGCCGTTTCTTTATACAAAAACCCTAAGGTAGTTGCAAATTGGCTTATGGGAGACGTAGCCGCCTGCCTGAGAGAAAGAGGCGGTGCAATCGGGGGATTGAACCTGAGTCCGGAGGACCTTACGGCTATGCTTAAGATGATAGAGGCGGGCCTCATAAGCGGGAAGATAGCAAAGGCCTTGCTGCCGGAGATGATAGAAACAGGCAGGGACCCGGGTTCACTGGTTAAGGAAAGAGGCCTTCAGCAGATTTCGGATGAAGGAATAATAGAGAAGGCGATAGTAGAGGTTATTTCCGAAAACCAGAAGATAGTGAATGATTTTAAAAAGGGGAAGGACAATGCTGTAATGGCCCTTGTGGGCAAGGTAATGGCAAAGACAAGGGGTAAGGCGAATCCCAGGAAGGCAAACGAGGCCTTGCGGAAGAAACTCAAATGAGGGCTTAAGTTATGGAGCGAAGCGAGATAACTTAATGTCCGAATTTGAACCCCACACCAATTCGGATTATCGATGCAGACTCCCAATTGGTGTGGGGTTCAATTCGCACAGTGACTTATGTTTACTTACTTCGTTCGTTCCATAAGTCATGTGCTCATTAAAGAAAGGAGCGTTATGAATAAGAAGATTGCAGTAATAGTGATTCTGTGTGCCTTTGCGGCAGGGCTAACCCTGCACAACGTTAGCTTTGCTGAGAGTCCCAAAAAAACAGGGGACCTTTACAAGGAACTTGAACTTTTTTCGGATGCGGTGAGCATGATACGTTCGGATTACGTGGAAAAAGTAGATTCTAAAAATCTTATTTACGGCGCCCTGAAGGGCATGCTTTCGTCCCTGGACCCCTATAGTCAGTTTATGGATCCTGATACTTATAATGAGATGAAGGTAGAGACAGAAGGCCGGTTTGGGGGCATAGGCATAGAGATTACCATAAGGGATAATCTACTGACTATAATAGCCCCTTTAGATGATACCCCTGCGGATAAGGTGGGGTTAAAGGCCGGGGATAAGATCGTTAAGATTGACGGAGAGATTACAAGGGACCTTACACTTATAGATGCTGTCAAGAGATTGAGAGGAAAACCAGGGACCAATGTCGATGTGATGGTATTGAGAGAGAAGGAGAAAAAGCTCCTCGATTTTACGATTACGAGATCTATAATAAGGATCAAGAGTATCAAAAAATCCGAGATCATAGAACCCGGTATAGGTTATATAAGGCTCTCTGAATTCCAGGAAAAAACAGGCAGGGACATGGAGAAGAGTTTAGTCGACTTGGAGGGCAAGGGCATGAAGGGGCTTATCCTGGATCTCAGGAACAACCCCGGCGGTTTACTTAATGCCGCAGTGGATGTATCCGGAGAATTTTTAGAAAAAGGAAAGACTATTGTGTCTACCAAGGGGAGATTGGAAAACCAGAACCTCCTCTTTAAGTCAAAAAATAAGGGTAAGCACCTGGATTATCCGATAGTTGTCTTGATAAATGGCGGGAGCGCTTCTGCATCCGAGATCGTCACGGGGGCCATACAGGATAATAAAAGGGGCATTGTGATGGGCACAAAGAGCTTTGGTAAAGGTTCCGTGCAAACAGTAATGCCGCTACCTGACGGTTCGGCATTGCGGCTTACTACGAGTAAATATTTTACCCCTGCAGGCCGTTCTATACACGGGAAAGGTATTATGCCTGACATCGTGGTAGAGTACAGGGAGGCCCCAAAAAAGGAAGAAAAAGATAAAGGGCATCAGGCAGATATATTTAACGAGTTGTCCAAAAAGGATAAAGGGGTTAAAAAGGGTAAGGCCGAAGTAAAAGAGAAAGAGAAAAAACAATACGACAACCAGGTCCAGAGCGCAGTGGATGTATTGAAGGGGATAATAATTATTTATAATAAAAATTAGAAGCTGAATATGTATATATTAGGTATTGAGACTTCCTGCGATGAGACTGCCGCCAGCATAGTAAAGGATGGTATGGAGGTTTTATCCTGCATAATATCCTCGAGCTTGAAGTACCACAGGAGATACGGCGGCATAGTTCCTGAGATTGCAACAAGGCACCACGTAGAAAATATAGAAAAGGTTATATCCGGCTCCTTATCCGATGCCGGGTTAAGGATAGGAGATATAGACGCCATAGCCGTTACGCAGGGGCCCGGCCTTGTAGGAGGGCTGCTTTCGGGTATCTCATGCGCAAAGTCAATGGCATATGCCCTGGATATCCCGCTCATTGCGGTGGACCATCTGAATGCGCATGTTTATTCTTCCATGATGGGAAGGCGTGTTCCTCGTTTCCCTTTTATAGGCCTGGTTATCTCGGGGGGGCACACGAGGTTGTATCTTGTAAAGGATTTTGATGATTTTAGGGTCTTGGGCGATACGCTGGACGATGCGGTCGGTGAGGCATATGATAAGGTGGCAAAGATCCTGGGCCTTGGATATCCGGGCGGGCCTATAGTTGACAGGCTTGCGAAGAAGGGAAACCCATCTGCCATAAGGTTTACATGCAGGCCTATTGATGGCGGGCTTGACTTTAGCTTTAGCGGGATCAAGACAGCGGTCATGTATTATGTAAAGAGTCACGGTTCGCGGGACAGGCAGGACATTGCGGCGAGTTTTCAGGAGGCGGCGTTAAAGGTCATTGTCAAAAATTCTTTAAAGGCCCTTGAAGGACATGGATTAAAGACGCTGGTTGTCGGAGGAGGCGTTAGCGCAAATTCCAGGTTTAGAGAAATGATTAAGAAAGAGGCGGCCTTTCACGGGCTAAATATATATCTTCCGCCGGTTAGATGGTGTTCGGACAATGCTGTAATGATCGCAGGCCTGGGTTACAGATTGTACAAAAAAGGCGTGAGGTCACCATTGGACATAACCGCAAAGGTCTAAAATGCCGAATGCAGTGAGGCATAGCAACAACTTTACACTTAAAGCCTGGCTTTAAGTGTAAAGTTGTTGCTGCGGGGATGGAGATTCAATGAATTCAATGATACGAGGTGGATCTTGAATAATGTGCAAATTATTTTACGATTGGTAATAAGTGCGATATTGGGCGGCTTCATAGGTTTCGAACGGGGAATGCATAACAAAAGGACGGCTGGTTTCAGGACGCACATACTTGTCTGTCTTGGGTCGGCATTGATTATGCTGACCTCAATTTATATGTTTCAGCTTTATGGCGGCAAGGCATCTGTGGACCCAGGGAGGATTGCGGCAGGTGTAGTAACCGGCATAGGTTTTTTAGGGGCGGGGACCATTATTCGCTCTGGGGCATCTGTTACCGGCCTTACGACAGCCGCAAGCCTGTGGACTGTTTCAGCTATAGGATTAGCTATAGGCAGCGGGTTGTATACAGCGGGCTGTGCAACAACAGTAATCGTATTCACCGTGCTCTATCTGCTGCGAAAGGTCCCAATAGAAAGAAAGCAGTAAACAGGGCGCTGTTAAAATAGTGATTACGCAGATGACTTGTCGCGGCGAGACAAGCTGTGTAATCATTTTTGAAGAAGGAGGGCGGCTCATGGCAAGAAGAGATAGAAACGAGCAAAAGATTCTGGATGTAGATGCGAGTATGCAGGGTACCCTTATTTTTAATGACCCGGTAAATCTTAGGATAAACGGGAATTTTGAGGGTAGTCTGGATACAAAAGGAAGGCTTACCATAGGAGAAAATGCAACAGTCCGTGCGGATGTAAAGGGCGAAGAGATAGTGGTAGAGGGAAAGATAACCGGCAATATCATTGCCAAGAAGCAGCTAAATATCCTTTCAAGGGCTCACGTAGTAGGGGATATAACAACGCCTATCCTGGGAGTGGAGACAGGCGCAGTCATGCAGGGCAAATGCCAGATGCTTAGTCGCCCGGACCAAAAGGGAAGGGTCTTTAATACGATTGAACTGGCAAAATATCTAGAGGTAGAGGTCTCCAATATAATGGAATGGGCTGATTCGGGCAAGATACCGGCATTCAAAGAAGACAACGAGTGGAGATTCAATAGAACACACATAGATGAGTGGATAGCTAAGGAGAAGACGAGGTAAACCTACACATTATGATGAAAAAATTTTTGACTGTCAGGGAGGCCGCAGGCTATCTCGGTATCTCCGAAGATGAATTAGAAGTCATGGTAGAAAAAGATAAGATACCTACCTATAAAATAGGGGGGGTTTACACAAGGCTTAGCCTTGACGACCTAAATATATATCGTCGTAAGATCCCTCGCCGCCCCAGTGGCCAGGAAAGTGGGAGGCACTTCATTGCGGACGATATAAAGGATTTCTTTTATTTTAACGATTTTTATATCCTTTCGTGCATCGTGATTATAATCATCCTGTATTTTATATTTAAATGAGCTCGCAGTATGGGCCGGGATTATCCGTAAGGTATTTCAGGAATAATATGGATTGCAGAAAATCGATAAAGAAGCTGTTAAAAGACCTTTGCTCCGGAGAGATTACGACGAAGAAGGCCTATGAGCTAATCAAGGACCTCCCGTATAAAGATTTGAATTTTGCGCGATTGGACCATCATAGGCTGCTTCGTAAGGGATTCGGCGAGGTTGTTTATTGCGAAGGAAAGACGCCCCGCCAGCTTAAAAAGATACTCGATAATATCCTGAAAAGGGACAGCTATATACTTTTTACACGTGCCAGCAGGGAGGCGTATCTATTTTTAAAAAGATACCACCCCCAGTTGAAATATAATGAACTAGCCAGGATGATTTACATAAAAAAGCACCGGCCCCGGAAGAGAAGGCCTGTCCTGATCCTTACGGCAGGGACAGGCGATATCCCTATAGCCGAAGAGGCAAGGTTAACGCTTGAGATCATGGGGAACAGGGTAAAGGTGCTCTGCGATGTAGGGGTGGCGGGCATACACAGATTATTCGATAAACTGACTGAGCTCTCGAGGACAAATGTTATTATTATTATTGCGGGCATGGAAGGTGCGCTCGCGAGTGTCGTAGCGGGCCTTACAGACAGGCCTGTAATAGCAGTGCCCACGAGCATTGGGTACGGTGCGAGTTTTAAAGGCCTTGCACCGTTATTGACAATGATGAATAGCTGTGCGCCCGGGGTTAGTGTTGTGAATATTGATAACGGATTCGGTGCGGGATATTTTGCGAGTTTGATAAATAAGTAAAGTGCTCATATGATACGTAACCAGGATATCGTAAAAGAGGTTTTGAGGAATATATGGTTTCTGGATGACAAAAAAATTAAAAAAGGCCTGGAAGAACAATTGGAATCCAAAAGGCCCCTTCACGATGTTTTTGTGAAACTTGGTTATATATCGAAGAGAAAGGTAGGCAAGACCCTTATCCCCCAGATAGGGATACCGCCTCTTCCGTTATCCCCTAAAGAGATCGATAAAAGGAACTTAAATCTTCTGCCTTCAAAGATTGCCTTGCTGCATAGAATAGTGCCCTTGCGGCGAGAGGGGGATATGCTTATCTTGGGCACAGATTACCCCCTGAATCTTCTTGCTGAGAGAAATCTGGGAACTATTGTAGGCTTACCTGTAGGCCTTGAGCTTATCCGTACGCAGGATCTAGAAGAGACATTAGAACACCTTTATGTCTCTAAGGCGGCATCGGCACATGGTCTTGGAAATACCCCGGAGGGCATAAAGGAGGCCGAGGCAAAAGGGGATGCCCCTATAATAAAACTGGTAAATATGATAATAGGCGAGGCAGTAAGGAGAAGGGCAAGCGATATACACCTGGAGCCCCTCGAGAATAAATTCCGGGTGCGTTACAGGATCGACGGTGTGCTGCATGAGGTTTCCGGCCCTCCTAAGAATCTCGAGGGGTCGGTTATCAGCAGATTGAAGATAATGGCAGGCATGGATATAGCGGAAAAACGGCTGCCTCAAGACGGCAGGATAAATATAAGATTAGACAGAAGGGAACTGGATCTCAGGGTCTCAAGTCTGCCGGGCATACATGGGGAAAGCCTCGTCATGAGAATACTTGACAAGTCAAGTTTTCTGGTTGGGCTCGAGGACCTGGGTTTTTTACCGGGCCAGAGAAAGGCAATAGAGAAGCTTATAACTATGCCTAACGGTATGTTACTGCTTACAGGCCCTGCGGGCAGCGGAAAGACGACGACGCTTTACGCGATCCTCAAGCGTATTAATCAGAAAGAGCGAAAGGTCATTACCATAGAAGATCCTGTGGAATATCAGCTGGAGGGCATAAATCAGGTTCAGGTAGAGCCGCGGATAGGGCTTACATTTGCAGGAGGGCTCAAGATCGGAAGAGCACACGTCTGAACTCCAGTCACACTGATATATCTCG
>CAJVXD010000024.1 GCA_913009675.1 uncultured bacterium
TGTGATTTTTTGTTGTTTTGTTTTTTTTTTTTTTTATATATCGTCTTTGTTGTTTTTTTTTTTTTCAAGCAGAAGACGGCATACGAGATATATCAGTGTGACTGGAGTTCAGACGTGTGCTCTTCCGATCTGCACCAGTAGCTAAATCCGCCGGCGTGCTGGCAGAAAAGGTAACATTTCCATTAGCAGTAAGATTGGCATTTAAATCTACACCGCCCGTAGAAGTATTATTTATAGTAATTGCGCCATCTACGTTGTTGGGATCGGTACTTATTGTTACTTCACCTGTACCTCCAGTTCCATCTGCAAGAGTTACTGTTGTACCGCGCAATTGCCCATCGATAACCATATTTTCAGCTGCTACTGTGTTATCGACATTATGAGTTAATGCCACCGTAGAATTTGATTTAACTAAAGCATTCACCGTTAAAGCATCATCTGCTTTTATTGTGACTGTACCTGCTGCATCAATTGCACCTGCACCGGTTCCGGCAAGAGTAATATCAGGAGTCGCGCCACCCGCTGCATCTATTGTGACATTACCACCTGCTGTTACAATCCTTGTAATTGTAATGTCATCAGCGGCATTGATATCTACATTGCCTGTGCCTGCCTGGTATATTAAAAGTGTTGCACCTGCACCGCCTGTTCCGTCTAAATCTATAATTCCATCTGATGAGTTATTAGCATCTGCAGTTAAATCTATTTCACCATCGCCACTTGTTTTAATCAAAATACCAGTACCATCATTCTGAACTAAAATGTCGTCTTCAGAAAGAATTGAAATATTACCAAGCTCAGCAACTATTTGAACTTCTTCATTAATAGTAATGTCATCATCGTTGCTTGAGGTTAAGGAAATAGCACCATTACCCGTTGCAGTTACATCGTCTGATATTGTTAAAGGACTTGCTGTAGTTATAGTGATATTGCCTCCGTCATTATTTGCAGCGCCGGCTAAAGTGAGCGCACCGGTATTTGTGACTAAAATATTAGAGGTTTGGCTAACAACATCATTATTGACTAAACTTAAATTCGTAACTGTACTCTCCAGCGCATCCGCAGAACCAATACCTCCATAGGCAGTTATATCAAGCGTGGCAGCGGTGAAATTATTGGTAGCGGCATTGGAATCTGTAACTGTACCCGTTGAATCAAGTGTTACGGTATTACCGGTTGCAGTTATCGTATCTACAGACATTGCCCCACCATAAACAGTCACATTATCATTAAAGGTAATATTATTAATATCTACAGCGCCTGTGCCGCCATCAACGCCAATGGTTATACCTGACCCACCATCTGTAATAGCTGCTATCTCGGCAGCGGTTAAATTATAATCTCCGGTACCACCGGCGATACCGATTGTTCTACCTGCAGTGGATGGCGCCATGACTAAAGTGCTTGTCGTTGTGATTGTATCCGCGGTAGTGCCTAAATCTATAGAATCAGATGTAAAAGTAATCGCTCCGGCTCCGGCATTAACAGTCTTATCATTAGTATCGATATTATCGCTGGCAGTTAAATCTATAGTCCCGTTGCCTCCTGAAGTATTGAGTGTATTTGTTAACAGAAGATCCCCACCCGTAGACTCTATGGTTATTGATGTTGTAGAGGTTACTGCCTCGGCGGTAATATTTCCGGATCCTTTTTGCTCAATGGTAACAGCGGCCGCTCCCGTAGTTACGGCACAGCCGCTGCCCAAAACCAAATCACCGCTTCCACTCTCTACGGAAAGAGAAATTGCTCCGGAAGTAGAAGTGATATCAACTCCTGAACCTACAGTAAGTACCCCGTTGTTAGTAACCGGTGCGGTATCCCCGCCTAAATCAGCGCACTGCGCTTGTAAAGTTATGTTACCAGTGCCGCTGGTAATAGCGCCATCTATAAGAAGGTTATCCTCTGCCTGTATTGTAATAGCTCCTGTACCATCAGCAGTAACAGCGGCATTAATATCTACATCCTGTCCTGATTGAAAGACCAGATTTACATTGGTAACGGTTGTTGCTGTATTAATATTAAAAGCGTTAGTAACTGTTATAGTTTCATCAGCTTGAAAAGTGATTGTAGCACCAGCAAGTACACCTGTACTAAGAATCCCACCAAGACCATCCACCTCAAATACTGAAGCCAGATTAAGATTCTCAGCAAATGCTTCTGTGTCATCTGGGTCGAATCCAGTTACATTGGCATCAGGACCAGCAGTAGTAAATTCTATAGTATTGGGATCAATAAGAAGGTGCCCGGTATGAACAACCCCCTGGAGACTCACGTTATAACCTGATAACTCTATAAAACCATCTCCAGCGCCTTCTGAGCCACCACGGGTATTTATAACAGCGGTTGGCGCGAACTTCGTAGTAACATTCCCCCATTCCGCCCAATCAACATCCGGATGCGAATTAACGAGAACCTTCCCACCGTTCGCATTTTCCCCAAGGCCTCTGGCCTCAATTAAACTACCATTCCACAAAACTGCCTGATCTTTTGTTTTAATCGTAACATCCCCTGCTGTAGCATTGTTCAATGCATTAGCCTTTATGGTCCCGTCAACAAGAACACGATAACCTTCTATATCAACCTTGCCGCCATCAGCACCATCCTCGATTGCGCTCACATCAAGTGTTCCACTATTTTTAATTATTGCCTTGTCCCCTTCGCTCTTTGAAACCAGGAAAATAGCGCCATTATGTTCAACCATCGAACCTGCCTTTATAACGCCCTCCTGATTCACTAGTTTGTCAAACACATCTCCAACTGCCTCTGTTTCTATATATACCTTACCGCCATCAGCATTGATTGTTCCCAGGTTCTCTACACCTACATCTACCCTTTGGCCATCCTGGTCATAGACATTGTCCAGGATTTTCTTATCTACTGCTGCCTGTATACTCCCGTCTCCGCTTATATTTAAGGTAACCTCTTTACCTGCTACTAAATTTACTACTCCTAAATCAGCATCTATAACGCCTGTATTCCTGACAGCACCCCCGGTTAATGTCACCCCTGCCTTACCTAATGTTTGAATCGCACCCGCGTTTACTATGAGGCCTGGAGACCCTAAACTATCTGATTTTAACACATAATTGCCTGCCAGGAAATCTTCGTGCGACATCATAAGCGACGAAGCAACCAGCCCTCCGACATTCACCTTAGCTGTAGGAGAAAAGAGTATGCCATTTGGATTGAGCAGGAAGACATTACAATTCCCCCTGAGGACACCCTGGATATCTGATATGGCCCCGCTTACGTCATTGTGTAATATAGCAGCGCTGGGACTCGGGCCAATATTATTAACTGAATTATTGACACCTATATTAAACCCTCCCAACCAGTCGATCCAGGTCTTATCAAACTGGCCGGCATTAACAGTCATATCTTTGCCGTTATTTGTAATGGCGGGGTTACCTATCTTGACATCGGGATTAGAAGGCAGGTCATCTGCCATTGCAAGAATTTGCACATTCAAAAACCCCATACCTATTATTAACACAAAGATATAGAGGCTATGAAAAAACCTTTTTGTGAATTTTTTCATCTTCCTGCCTCTTCTTTTTAACATCTAATCCTCCTCAAATCTTTATCATAACGGGCTATTTACCAAAGGTCCCATTGAAAGTCTAAATAAACCGTGCTTGACGAATCATCGCTTGGTTCTTCATTCCCCAGCGGAAAACCCCAATCTATCTTGCCTCGTAGTCTCTTGGAAAATTCAAACCTTAAGCCGAGCCCGCCTCCGATTAAAAATCTGGCCTGTTTTTCGCCAACGCGCGGTTTTTTGAGATAGCCTCTTCCAAAATCAACAAAATAGGAAAATTGTATCGCCTTTCTTAAAGGGGTCATTTCCTTATCATAAGGGACCTTTAATCCGCGGGGAAAGATAAACGCCGGGGTCCTTAATTCAAAAGTGGACATCCAGCCGTAGTCAGCGAGATAATCGTTTTCAGGAAAGCCTCTTATAGTGTCTGCCCCTCCGAAGCTAAGCTGTTCTGAATTTACCAGGGGATTATCCGTCAACTGGCCCTTTATCGAACTAATAAGCATAGAAGATGAGGGGAGCCTTGTAATCCTCGTCAACGAACCCAGATATTTCACGAACTTGCCGCCGGCATCTATCCTGCTCGCACTCTCATCGTTTTCATCCATAGATCCTAGAAAATCGGATATCCCGACCCGCACTTCATTAGAATTAAAGGTGCGGCCCATGCTGTCTTTTTCGTCAAAACCGATACCTGCCTTGACTATGCGCAGTTCGTCATGGCTCGTCTCTTTGCCTAATATCTTATTATAAACGCTTATCGAATCCAGGCCCGCTGTAATATTACTGCTGAGATTCAGGGTAACAGGATACAGAAAATTCTTATCAAACAAAGGATGAGTTATATAGGCCCCAAAGGCCGTAGCCTTGCCTTCAGGACTAAGGATCTGAAACTGGCCCCCGATATCAGCATGGCTAAAAGCAGCATATGCCCCCAAGCGCGTGTCGTAACGGGAGATAGGGAAGTTATAATCAACAGTTCCGGTATATACCTCATCGTAATTTTCTCCTACCCGCAGCTTAAGAGACAGGATATCGTTATTGCCTGACAGATTGTTATTGATATATCCAATGTCATAACGGCTCTTGCCGGTATATTTGGTCCCGCGGTTGTTATAATCTATATAAAGGTGGTCCGTCGGTCTTTCCTTAGCTACCTTTAACAATATATCTGATGTCCCTTTTTCTTTCCCGGGCAGCAATACCGCTTTTACGGTCCTGTCAGGCTGTTTATTGATGCGTTTGAGGTTTTGCTCTAATTTTTTATAATCTACTACCTGGCCTTTTTCAAGCAAAACTTCACGGCTGATGCTCCTTCTGTCATAATATTTCCCTTTTTCAATATTTATATCCCCAATCCTGCCTTCGATAATCCTGAATTCAACAGTGTTATCCACGATCTTCTGGCCGGGGGCATACGCCAGGCTTGAAATATACCCTTTACTGCGGTAAAGATTGGTTATCTCCCTGGCTATCTCCTTCAGTTGGCTCAAGGTAAGCTCTTTATCCCTGTATTTACTCAGGATAGGCCCGAAGTCTTTCACTGTAAATAGATGGACCCCTTTAAGCACGAATTTCTTCACAAGAACCTTCTGCTCAGGAGGCACTAATGCCTTCTTCACTGCAGGGACTACTTTTGATACTGTTTCAAGGACCTCTCTCTGCTGTTTAATTACCAGCTGCTGTTCCTTCACCTTCTCTTCCAGGGTGCTAACCCTCTTCTTCAGTTCATCAACCTCTCCGACCTTCTTTTTGAGCTGTTCCAGTTCCTGTTTTATCAGTTTAATATCATCGCTATTTTTATCCTGAGAAAAGGCTTTATTATTGCCCAAGATTAAAGATACCGCCATCAAACAGATAAAGAATATATTTCCAACAAGCATCCTTCTCATTTATTTCTATGCCTTCTCTTTTTTTCTGAGTTTCGCTGTTTTATCGATTCAAGTTTTTTCTCTTTAGCCTTCTGCGCTTTTTCAAGCCGTCCCTGTCTTGCCTTCTGTCTCTTTTTTATATTCTCGAGCCGCCTTTTGCGCAGTGGGATTTTTTTATCTATATAGCGTGCTGCCTTGCGCTGGTCAGGATCGATAGAAAGAACCTTCTCAAATGTTTCTTTGGCATCATCTAGCCGGCCGTCAGAATAGTAAGAAAGGGCTTTTTTATATAAAGCGTCTATCTTTTTCTTTTTCTCTTTTTTTGCGCGGCGCTGTTCTATCTTTTTAGCCCTTGCTATTTCTTTTTTTAACGATTTATCCCTGGCAATATCATAGGCGTAGTTATATAAAGGTACGACATTTTCATATTTACCTATGGAACGCAGGTGATTTGCATCTTCAAAGATTTCCCTGGCTGATTCAGATTTTATAGTAATATAATCATTTTCTTCTCTGCTTTTCCTCAAATCTTCCATACGTTCTTGCCTGGCCTGGAGTTTTGCTTCCCTGAGCTCTTTGGCCTTTGCGGCCTTTTCTTCAGCAAGTTTTTGTTTTTCTGCAAGGCGGTCCTGTCTGAGCTTTTGCGCTGCTGCGATACGCCTTTGATCTTCTTGTTTAGCCTGGAGTCTTGCTTCTCTGCGCTTTCTGGCCTTCTCTTCTTTTATCTTATTATCCTTTGCTATGCGTTCTTCCTTGAGCCTATTTGCCTTCTGGATCCTTTCCTCTCTTGCCTTTAATCTTTCTTCCTTGGCCTTGCGCCTGGCCTGGAGCTTTGCTTCCCTGAGCTCTTTGGCCTTTGCGGCCTTTTCTTCAGCAAGTTTTTGTTTTTCTGCAAGGCGGTCCTGTCTGAGCTTTTGCGCTGCTGCGATACGCCTTTGCCTTATTGCTATTTTTTGAAGTCTTTCTTCACGGGCAGGGATCTTTTTGTTTATATAATTCAGGGCTGCTTTTTGTTTCGGATCAATTGAAAGGATAGCAGAAAAAACCTTCTCCGCCTTTTGCAATTCATTCTGGGAATAATACGATACGGCCTTTTTATACAGGAGGTTGATTTTTTGCCGGGATTCTTTTTTAACTATATTTTTCGCTGAGACATTCAGGATGGAAATACTGAGGAATGAAAAACAAAAAATAACCGTAAAAAAACATTTCAAAAAAAGAATTAAAAATTTTTTCTTTTTCATTTAGTTAATTTTAACGGGGTTTTCTTTAAAAGATAGCAATGTTTGTTAAGATAAATAATATTAACAAGATTGCAACAAACTGTCAAGGGGATTTTTATGTTTGTCAAAAGACATGACCTTTAAACTATCCTCACATATATACAAGAAGCTAATTCCTTATCGACGGCAAACTGGCTTTTACCTATATTAAACACGTATGACGGAAATTTCTGGATAAGAGTAACTCCCGTATTAGGCAGGGCGCCTATCGCTATTATCTTTTTTATGAGCTCATGGTTCTGTGTCTGCAGGTACGAGATCCTCGCCTTTTTGTTGACACCCAGTTCCGTCAAAGGCATTATAAATCTTTCAGGAACCTTCTTGGCCTGCCTGCAGCAACGGCCTTCAGGTATCAATTTGCCGTGCGGACATCTCCTCGGATGCCCCAGAAGCGTGCAGATATTGTCATCCAGGCCTTTATGAAGTATATGTTCGAATTTACAGCTTGTTTCGTCCATAACCCTACCCTTAAGGTCCAGGACATCCGCGAACAGCCTCTCTGCAAGCCTGTGACGCCTGACGCAGTTTCCGGCCATCTCCCTTCCCGTCGAGGTCAGAGTTATATTATTATTTTTAGTATCCACGCAACCTGCATCTGCCAGTTCCGAGACGGCATCATGGTCTTTTAATACACATGGATCGCAGTATTCCATGCCGCCTTCTATTATTACTTCCCAGAGTTTTTCAAGTACCTCCTCCGCCCTCTCCGATAAGTTCATAACACCACTCCTAATCCGGTTAATACCGCGTTAACTATATACCCCACGCTGAAAGAAAAAAACAGCACAAATATTGATATAGCCAGACCTGTTTTCCATCCTCGTTCCTTTATATTCATGATGAACTGCGCTATGCACGGCAAAAACAATGTCAGGGTCACGCAGCTTACGACCAGTTGTACGCCGTTCAACATGCCCTCTTTATTAAGGTCATACAGCCCTGCTGCCCCGTAGTCGCGTCTGAAAAAGCCAAACAAAAATATCCTGCTGACCTCGACCGGCAGCCCCAGGAGCTTAACGGGCCAACTGAGTACATGTATTACCAAATCAAAGAGCCTTGTCAACTTGCCGAACCAGATCAAAAAACTGGCAAGTAAAAATAATGGCAGGATCTCTTTGAAATACCACTTCACCCTGACGTAAGTCTTGGATATTATATTGGAAAATTTGGGCATCCTTAGCGGCGGCACCTCCATGTAAAAAGACGGCCGTTCTCCGGGCAGGATCCTTGAGGCAAGAAAGCCCACAAATAAAAATATGAAGGCCACGATCCCCGCCCACAAAAACATGGCCTTTGGCCTGTTACTTAAAAGCGCCATCATGACCCCGAGCTGGGCAGAGCATGGCACCGCAAGTGCCAAAAGCATTGTAGCTATTATGCGCTCCCTCTTTGTGGCAAGCGTCCTTGTAACCATTGTTGCCATTGTCGCACATCCAAACCCCAGCACCATTGGTATTACAGCCCTTCCGCTCAGACCTATCTTCTTGAATGTCCTGTCTATAAGCATGGCGAGCCTGGGAAGATAGCCGCTATCTTCTATAATGGAAAAAAATATAAAAAAGAATGCCACGATAGGCAATATGAGGGCAACCGCATACCTGAGGCCAAGAGTAAGCATCCCGTATTCTCCGACAAAAAGGTCCCGCAGGACCGGCCACGGAATAATATCAGTCACCACCTTTGTCATAAATGGGTTGATGTGATGTTCAAAGATAGACCTTTCTAAAAAATCTACAACAGTGCCCGCGCCGAGCCTTCCTACAAATTGATAAAGACCCCAGTAAAGAACAAGGAAGAGTATCGGAATGCCTATAATCGGGTTCATTGTCAGTCGGCTCAGCCTCTCACTGAAGGATATTATTTCTTTTTTGATTCTCACTGTTCTTCTTATGATATCCTTTGCCTCCCTGTGCCTTTCAATGGCAAGTTCATAACTGATGGGATTAGCATACCGGGCCTTGACTTCCCCTACGAGACGCTCTATTTCCGGTAGAACATCCGGGTCCCCTCTCCCCACAAGGTCAAATATCTCCTTGTCATCCTGCAAGAGTAAAAGCCCTATGGTTCGTTTGGAAACAGGGTAACCATCGCTGAGAAGGCTTGCTATCTGTTCAAGCGTTATCTCTATAGAATATTCGACCGGGCCTTTATAATCCCTGGCCATATGAGGCTATCCTCCTTTTTAATTCGTCTATACCTCTATTAACAGTGGAAACCGCACCGATAACAGGTATCCCCAGCTCTCTTTCCAATAAATTAATATCTATCGCCACGCCTTCTTTTTCGGCCTCATCCATAATATTCAATACAAGTATAGTCTTCAGCCCTGCTTCTATAAGCTGTAATGTTAAAGGCAGCATCCTTTCCAAATTCTTGGCGTCAACGACATGTATGACTATGGCAGGCCTTTCGTTAAGAAGGATCCTTCGCGCAACCCTTTCTTCCTCTGTTATCGGTAAAAATGAGTACATCCCCGGCGTATCTATAACTTCATATTCACTATCTCCTATCCTGGCCCTGCCTCTCGAGAGTTCCACCGTAGTGCCTGGATAGTTAGAGACCTTCTCATAGTTATTGGTCAGGACGTTAAATAAAACGCTCTTGCCTACATTAGGATTTCCTACTATTGCAATCTTTTTCATAACCTTACCTGCATTTTTTGCAAACCCCGAATATCTCCATCTTATGGTATTGGGGCGTAAAAGCGAATCTCCTGCACAGTTTTTTCTGAAGCCTTTCTATCTCGGGGTCCATTGCCTCGATGAACCTTCCGCACCTGGTGCAAATAAGGTGGTCGTGATGTTCATGTCCGCACTTATGTTCATACCTTGTCTTGCCGTCTCCCAGGTCTACCTCCTTGGCAATATCCGCCCCGCATAGAAGTTTAAGTGTCCTGAATACCGTAGCCTGGCCGATACTCGCATCATTCTTCCTCACGATATTATAGAGATCCTCTGCGCTCAAATGTCTCTGTGTCTTCAGAAAAACGTTTAAGATGCGCCCCCTTTGATCTGTAAGTTTAAGATTCTTTTTTTTGAGGTAGTCGATAAAGATCTGTATCTCTTTAGCCATATCGCACCCCTTTCTTGATTTTGAAATTCAATATCAATTATATCGAAAACAAAAAACCTGTCAACCTAAAAATAACTTTACGCTCCAGCAATACTTAAGTGTAAAGTTAAAGGATGGCCGGCTTAAAAAATAAACTTATCCTTCCTATTAATGGGGTGGGTTCTGATTCCTTCGGCTATCCTATCCGATATGCCGGGCTTATGCAACTTGTAATACATGTAATCCTTGTAGCTCTCGACGAGATCGGAAGAGCGTCGTGTAGGGAAAGAGTGTAGATCTCGGTGGTCGCCGTATCATTAAAAAAAAAAAAAAAAACAGAACAATAGAGAAAAAAAAAAAAAAAAAAACAAAGTCAACCCCCCCCCCCCCCCCCTCACCTCTCACATCATCATCTAGACATAATGTGAGCTGTCCAATCTCGTGATTAGATCT
>CAJVXD010000025.1 GCA_913009675.1 uncultured bacterium
AATATCCCGGGCAGATAAAGGTAACGGTGATTAGAGAAACGAGAGTAATAGAATATGCAAAGTAGATTAGTTCGGAGTCAGGGGCCGGGAGTAATCTTTATCTTCAAATTCCTGACTCAGTTCTCCGAACCAACCAGATGTTTTTATGAAGATATTATTAATAGGTGATATAGTCGGCCGTCCTGGAAGGGAAGCGGTTAAGAAGATAGTTCCTGAAATCAGAAAGGATAGGGTGTTAGACTTTGTGATAGGCAACGCCGAAAATATTGCAGGTGGTTCAGGTCTGACCCCTGATACAGTGGACGAATTATTCAGTAGTCATATGGACGTCTTGACCTCCGGGGATCATGTATGGAAAAAAAAGGATATATACGATAGATTAGAAAAGGACAAGAGGATCTTGAGGCCGGCGAATTATCCTGAGGAGTGCCCTGGCGTAGGTGTGACTGTTATTAAATCCTCATCAGGCATTGCAGTAGGCGTGATAAATATCATCGGAAGGGTTTTTATGAATAATGTTGATGCCTGCCCGTTCAAGACAACAGAGCAGTTGCTGGGAGTGATCTCCGGGGACACAAAGATAATCCTGGTGGATATCCACGCAGAGGCTACGAGTGAAAAGATTGCCATTGGGAGGTTTCTGGATGGAAGGGTTAGCGCTGTATTTGGCACGCATACGCATGTTCAGACCTCGGATGAAGGGATCCTTCAAAACGGGACCGCCTATATAACAGATTTAGGTATGACCGGACCCCATGACTCAGTAATAGGACGCAAGGCCGAGGCTATCATACAGCATTTTCTTACCTGCATGCCCACAAGATTTGAGATGGCAGATAAGGACGTGGAGCTTCATGGCGCTATAGTTGACATAGATGAAGAGAGCGGAAAGGCCGTCTCTATAGAAAGAGTAAAGGAGAAAATAAAAGATTATCTTTGATAGTAATTAGGGACCTTATATCTATTCCCCCACTTATTAATTACTGATTAGTCTTATCTGATATCATGGCCCAAGACGGCAAATACGTATACAAAGTCAGCGAATTGACCTCACATATAAAGATTATCCTGGAGGGATCCTTTCCTCGTATATGGGTAGAAGGTGAGATATCTAATTTTAAGAGCCCGATGTCAGGGCATTTTTATTTCACCTTAAAGGATAAGAGAAGTGAATTAAGATGCGTATTTTTTAAAGGCAATAACGAAAAGATAAGATTTGATATAAAAGATGGGATGCAGGTTATATCCTACGGGAGGATAAGTGTATATGAAAAACAAGGGCTTTATCAACTCTATGTCTCAAGGGTGGAGCCCAAGGGAATAGGCGCATTGCAGCTTGCGTTTGAGCAATTGAAAGAAAGACTTTTTAAAGAAGGGCTTTTTGACGAATCTCGCAAGAAGCCAATACCTGTCGTCCCGGATAGAATAGGGATAATAACCTCTCCGACTGGAGCAGCGATAAGAGACATGTTGCATGTTCTGAAGAAGAGGTTTACCAATGTAAGGATTCTCATAAGTCCTGTGAAGGTGCAGGGCGATAGTGCCAGAGAAGAGATAGCTATCGCGATATCCGATTTTAATAAACTTGATAATGTAGATGTAATAATAGTCGGAAGAGGCGGGGGAAGCCTGGAAGATTTATGGCCGTTCAATGAAGAGATAGTAGCGAGGGCTATTTATAACTCAAAGATACCTATCATAAGTGCAGTGGGCCATGAGATAGATTGGACGATTAGCGATTTTGTGGCAGATTTGAGAGCACCTACACCGTCAGTTGCTGCAGAGTGCGTTATTGCTAAAAAGGGTGAGCTTACTGAAACATTGGAGAGTCTTGAAAAAAGGCTCAAGGCCTATCCATTGGAGATTATGAGGGAATATGAACAGCGCCTGGATGATATAGAGGGAGGGTTAGGCTTGAGGTTCAGGCATTATATTGAACTAAAAGAGGGAAATTTTAAATTGCTTTTTGAGAAGATAAAGATATTAAGTCCTTTAAACATTTTAGATAGAGGATATAGCGTTACCTTTAAATTGCCTGGGAAGGGAATAGTTAAGGATGCCTCTTATCTTAAAGAGGGAGACGTTGTTGAGACTAGGCTCTCAAAAGGCAGATTCAAAAGTAAAATAGAAGCAATCGAGCGATAGAGGGGGTTACATGACAAAGGAATTAAAGTTTGAAGAAATGATTAAGAAATTAGAGACGATAGTGGATGAGCTCGAAAGCGGAGAGATACCTCTGGACGAGTCATTGAAAAAGTATGAGGAGGGAGTGAAGCTTCTTGGCCTTTGCAGAAAACGTCTGGACGAGACAAAGCGCAAGGTTGAGCTCTTAGTTAAAAAAGGCGGAAAGTTTACAACCGAACCATTCGAAGAATAACCTTAAGTTAACAAAACAGACAGTGACAGCATTGTTAACTTAAGAGCGGAAACCGTCAAGATGCATATCAACGAGTATATAGAGATAAAGAAGAAATTCATAGATAAAGGGTTGGATAAATATCTCCCATCTTTAAAGGCAAAACCACAGGCAATCCATAAGGCAATGAGGTATGTTATGTTCCCTGGCGGTAAGAGAATAAGGCCAATACTTACCCTTGCAGGTTTTGAGGCATGTGGAGGGAGAGGCAATAGAATTTTGCCCGTCGCCTGCGCAATAGAGCTTATACATAGTTATACGCTTATACATGATGATTTGCCGTGCATGGACAACGATGATTATAGACGAGGAAGATTGAGCTGTCATAAAAGATTCAATGAAGGCCTTGCGCTTTTAACAGGTGATGCGCTTCTGACCTTAGGTTTTCAACTGCTTTCAGAGGCAGGTAATATCGATATTATAAAAGAGGTTTCAAAGACTATAGGGAGCCGTGGCACAATAGGGGGTCAGGTCGAAGACATACGAGCATCGAGAATCGGACGTCTCGAATCGGCCGCCGATTTAAATTACATTGCTACTCACAAGACAGGAGCACTTTTTGCATCGGCAGTAAAGGTTGGAGGGATATTCAAAGGCGCTGGCAGGAAGCCACTCGCTAAGCTTGGCAATTTTGGTAAATGTATTGGTTTTACATTTCAACTCGTAGATGATTTAATAGATAGAGATGGGTATGTTGAAACTTATGGAGTTAGACGCGTGAGGAAGATGGCGAAAGGTTTGACAAAAAGGGGCAAAGGTTATTTGGGTGTTTTTGGAAAGAAGGCTAACAGGTTATCGGAGATTGCAGATTTAATTTTAGATAGGCCCTTTTGATTTATTTTTTAAACGTAGATTCTTGCAGTCATTATTTGCATTAGATAAAATATGGGCAGGTTATTAGACACTATAAATAAGCCGGCTGATCTAAAAAAGCTGCATCCCGAAGAGCTTCCAGTTTTAGCTCAGGAGATCAGAGATGTTATTATGGAGACAGTTTCTTCTTCAGGCGGACATCTTGGCTCTAGCCTTGGCGCTGTTGAACTTATAATAGGGATACACTATTGCTTGAATGCGCCTGAAGATAAAATTATCTGGGATGTAGGGCATCAGGCATATGCCCACAAACTGTTAACCGGCAGAAGGGATAGATTTAACACTTTACGGAAGATTGACGGTCTAAGCGGTTTTCCTAATAGATTTGAGAGTGAATTCGATGTCTTTACGACAGGTCATGGCTCTACCTCTATTTCTACTGCACTGGGTATGGCTGCGGCTCGAGATCTGAAAGGCGAATCTTATAATGTAATTGCAGTTATAGGCGATGCCTCTTTAGGAGGCGGTATGGCATTTGAGGCCCTTAATCACGCAGGCCATCTCCATAAGAAGATCCTGGTCATCCTTAACGACAATGAAATGAGCATATCCAGGAGCGTCGGCGCACTGAGCAGATATCTAAACAGGATAATAACAGCACCGATTTACAATAAGATTAGAGAGGATCTCGAAAATCTTTTAAAGCGTGTGCCGCGTTTTGGCTTCAGGGTAATTCGATCAGCCAGACGATTAGAGGAAGGCCTCAAAAATCTCCTGGTTCCTGGCATGCTTTTTGAGGAGCTGGGGTTCAGGTATTTTGGCCCCATCGATGGCAATGATATACGCACAGTAGTCGCCACCTTAAAAAATGTCATTCACATGAATAGTCCTGTGTTGCTCCACATGATTACAAAAAAGGGGAAAGGCTATTCTTTTGCAGAAAGGATCCCTGAAAAATTCCATGGCGTAGGTTCGTTTGACGTCGCTACCGGCAGGAAGCTATCCGCGCAAAAGAAAGAGGCCGTTGAGGCCAGAAGAAACTTTACAGCTGCGTTTAGTGATGCTATTATCGATGCTGCGGCTAGCGAGGACAAGATTGTGGCTATAAGTGCTGCGATGCCGGAAGGCACAGGCCTGGATAGATTTTCAAAGGTTTTTCCTGATAGATTTTTTGATGTGGGGATGGCAGAGCAGCATGCAGTAGGTTTTGCTGCAGGTTTGGCGAATGTTGGGTTGAAGCCGGTTGTGGCAATTTATTCTACTTTTTTGCAGCGCTCTTATGACCAGATAATCCATGATGTGTGTCTCCAGAATCTTAATGTAATATTTATGCTGGACCGTTCAGGCCTTGTTGGGGAAGACGGGCCAACGCATCACGGCGTATTTGATATTGTATATTTACGGCATCTCCCCCATATGGTGGTTATGGCGCCCAAGGACGAGAAAGAATTACAGGAGATGTTTAGATTTGCTGTCTCTTATAATGATGGCCCCATTGCCGTAAGATATCCCCGAGGCAGGAGCTATTTACCAACTAGTAATGTAGCTAGAAAGCTTAGTTTAACTTCTGGCAGAGCGAGCTCTGCTGCTGCAATAAGCTTAGGCAAGGCAGAGATATTAAAACAAGGTAAAGATGTAACAATAGTGAGCGTTGGTTATATGTCTTATGTTTCTTTGGAGACAGCGGCAATGCTCGCAGAAGAACACATAGACTGCGAGGTTATAAATGCCCGGTTTATTAAGCCCCTGGATTTAGAACTGATATCAAAGTCTCTTTTAAAAACAGGGAAATTATTTACAGTCGAGGAAGGAGTAGTTGATGGGGGCTTTGGCGCATTTATTTTAGAATCAATTATTGATAAAATTCCAAAGGATACTATAATAAAGAATATAGGTCTTCCAGATAGATTTATTGAGCACGGAGATAGAGATATCCTACTTAATAGATACGGATTATCTGCACAGAAGATCAAAGAGCAGATCCTATCATGCCTAAAATAGAGATAGATAAAGAAAGATGTAAAGGTTGTCAGCTTTGTATGACATACTGTCCGAAGGCGTGCATTGAGGAGGATAAATCTATAAATAAAAAAGGTGTATATCCGGTTTTGTTTTTGGATAGAGAAAAAAAATGCACAGGCTGCTCTTTCTGCGCGATTATTTGCCCTGATTTGTGCATAACAGTATATAGGTAGCTATAAACTGCAAGCTTTAAGTTATAAAAAAGGCTTAAGGCTTACAGCTTATAGCTTAAAGCTGATATGAAAGTCCTGATGTGTGGTAATGAGGTTCTGGCAGAGGCTAGCATAATGGCGGGTTGTAGATTTTATGCCGGCTATCCCATTACGCCACAGAACGAGCTTCCTGCTTATATGTCGCGCCGCATGCCAGAGGTTGGAGGGGTTTTTATACAGGCAGAAAGCGAGCTGGCCGCTATAAATATGGTTTTCGGGGCATCTCTTAGAGGTGTAAGGGCAATGACGTCTTCTTCGAGTCCGGGCATAAGCCTTAAACAGGAAGGTATTTCCTATCTTGCAGGCTGCGAACTCCCTGCCGTAATAGTAAACATGATGAGAGGGGGGCCCGGCCTTGGAAATATAGCGCCGAGCCAGAGTGATTACTTTCAGGCCACAAGAGGCGGAGGGCACGGAGATTATCGGCAGATAGTGCTTGCACCTGCATCTCTGCAGGAGATAGTAGAGTTGACAATGTATTCGTTTGACCTGGCAGATAGATATAGGACGCCTGTGATGATATTGGGCGACGGTATTCTTGGCCAGATGATGGAACCGGTAGTTTTAAATCCCGAATCCCGAAGCTCGAAGCCCGGGATAAAAAAAGACTGGATTCTAGACGGTTGTAAAAATAGAGCGCCGAGGGTTATAAAGTCACTGTTTCTGGGAGAAGGAGAACTGGAGAGATTAAACCAAAGGCTGCAGCTAAAATACAGGAAGATTGCAGAAGAAGAGACTCGCTCCGAAGTCTTATATGGTGACGACAGCACCATTATATTGGTGGCATATGGGACCATGAGCAGGGTTTCTAGAAATGTTGTTGAAGGACTTAGGAAACAGGGGAAGAAGATAGGCATGTTAAGGCCGATAAGCCTATGGCCTTTTCCTGAAAAGGAATTAAAGATTTTGTCTGAGAAGGTAGATAAATTCTTAGTCGTGGAGATGAGTTGCGGGCAGATGGTGGAGGATGTCAAGCTTGGCATAGAGTGCAAGAGACCGGTTCATTTTTATGGCCGTTCTGGAGGCGGGTTGCCTACAGAGGATGAGATAATGAGGGAGCTTATGACTATATATTCTTCAAGCTTGCCCTGAGTCTGTCTAAGGACGAAGTCGAAAAGAATATCTAATCAGGTTCTCAGCGCGCTTGGACATTATATTATGGATACAATCTTCTCAAAGCCGGATAGCATGAAAGACGTGCCTACCCATTATTGCCCAGGTTGTGGTCACGGGGTCGTCCATCGCCTTATCTGTGAGGTTGTAGATGAATTGGGTATAAGAGAAAGTGTCATAGGTATCGCCCCTGTTGGCTGTGCGGTCATAGCCTATGATTACTGGGATTTTGACGTAACAGAGACGGCACATGGACGCGTGCCGGCGGTTGCTACCGGCATCAAAAGAACACACCCTGAAAATATAGTCTTTGGCTATCAGGGTGATGGCGACCTGGCGGCAATAGGTACTGCGGAGATAATACACGCGGCGAACAGGAGAGAAAACATAACCATTGTATTTGTCAATAATTCGCTTTATGGCATGACAGGCGGTCAGATGGCACCCACCACAATCTTAAAACAAAAGACAGCCACTACGCCTCTCGGCCGGGACCCAAAAAGAGAGGGATTTCCCCTCAAGGTATGTGAATTATTGTCTGTCCTGCCAGGGGTTTTTTATGCGGAAAGGGTAGCCCTTTATAATCCGCAAAACGTGTTAAAGGCGAAAAAGGCGATCAGAAAGGCATTTCAGAACCAGATCGATGGTTCCGGATTTTCTATCGTTGAGGTGCTTTCTCAATGCCCTACTTATTTAGGGCTCTCCCCTAAAGATGCCGTTAAGTGGGTAGAAGAGGACATGTTGAAAGAGTATCCATTGGGAGTATTTAAAGGGTGAGAGAAGATATTGTTTTTGCTGGATTTGGCGGACAGGGCATCATGTTTATGGGAAAGGCCCTGTCTTATGCCGCCATGAAAAAAGGGCTGTTTCTTACATGGATGCCCTCTTATGGCGCAGAGGTAAGAGGGGGTACAGCACATTCAATGGTAATCATCTCGGATTCTTTAATTGCATCTCCGGTTGTAAAGGAACCGACTATATGTGCGGCAATGAACAACCCTTCATTCCAAAAGTTTGAGGCCAAGGTGAAACCAAATGGCCTCTTGATTGTAAATAGATCACTTGTAGAAAGTGAGCCCACAAGGAAAGATATAGACGTCATGGAGATCCCGGCGACTGATATGGCCTTTAGGTTAGGGGATCCGCGTATTGCTAACATGGTTGTGCTGGGGGCGCTTTTAGCAAAGAAGACTATCCTACCTGTAGAGTCTTTAATAGATTCGATGAAGGATATAATCCCGGAAGGCCGGCGAGGTATGCTGTCTATAAATGAAGAGGCAATAAAACAAGGTTACGGATATGGTTCGCGTTAGATTTGCCCCGAGTCCGACAGGAAATCTGCATATAGGGAGCGCACGCACAGCGCTTTTTAACTGGTTATATGCACGGGCCCAATCGGGCAGGTTTATCTTAAGGGTAGAGGATACGGATAAAAATCGCTCAAAAGATGTCTATCTAAAAGAAATCCTCTCTAGTCTGAAGTGGCTTGGCTTAAGCTGGGACGAAGGCCCGTTCTTTCAAAGTAAGCGTCTCGATATATATCTATCTTACGCGGACAGATTGCTTAAGCAAGGCCTGGCATATAAGGATGGAGAGGCGGTTATTTTTAAGGTTAAGCCCGAGAAGGTCAAGATATATGATCTTGTGCACGGCGAGATAGAGGTGGATAATAGCATTATAGGTGAGATTGTTTTGATAAAGTCAGACGGAATGCCCGCCTATAATTTTGCATGCGTTGTAGATGATATTGAGATGAGGATGTCACATGTTATAAGAGGGGATGACCATATCTCCAATACGAACAAGCAGATTGCGTTATATAATGCCCTCGGGGTCAAAGCGCCAAAGTTTGCCCATATCCCATTAATATTAGCGTCTGACAAATCCCGTCTTTCTAAGAGATTTGGTGCGGTAGCTATCTCGGAATACAGAGAAAAGGGTTATCTCCCGGAGGCGATGCTTAATTATCTGGCGCTTTTAGGATGGGCACCCGGGGATAATAGAGAATTTATGGGGGTAAACGAGATAATAAAAAGGTTCAGCCTTAAGAGGGTAAATAAACACGGGGCCGAGTTTAACGAGGACAAATTGCGCTGGCTCAACGGTGAGCATATAAGGAAATTAGATATAACCGCTTTTATTGCTATAGCCTCAAGTTTTGTAGGCGATTCTCATGATCCGGAGTGGTTTAGAAAGTTTTGCAAACTTTATCATGGAAGAGTCAAGACATTGGTGGACTTCGGAGATGAGCTCAATATATTTACCTCCGAAGAGGTGCATTATAGAAAGGAAGACGTACAAGAGTTTTTGAAAAGAGAAGGGGTTTTAAGCATGCTGAACTCTGTAAAAAAATCTCTGGAAAAGATAAGTGAATTTACGGCTGAAAATATTGAAACTGATATAAGGGCACTTATAAAGAAGTTGGGCCTGAAAGGCGGGGATTTGATACACCCCTTGAGGGTGGCTGTTACAGGCAAGAGCGTTTCGGCCGGGATATTTGAGGTCTTGGAGCTTTTAGGGAAAGAGAAGACGGTTAAAAGGATAGAAAAGGTTGAGTGGATAATCACGGAACCACCGGGAACCTGATGCGGGATTACGCGGAATAGCTGCTTATATGGAAGAGAAGAGAAGATTTGTACGCATTGACTGGCCTGTAGTAGTGCATTACAAGACGCTTGAAGAGCCCGCTACTCAGGACCAGATTGTAGGCAGTGATATAAGCGAAGGAGGCCTTTCTTTTACTGTATATGAGAAGCTGCTTAAAGGGACGAACCTCGATATGGAGGTTCAGGTCCCCTTTGATTCGATGCCGATATTTGCAAAGGCAAGGATTGTGTGGATAAAAAAAACAGGGGAAGAACACGCCAATGTGTTTGAAGTAGGCGTTGAGTTTATAGAGGTGGACCCCGAGGACCAGAAACGCCTGAAGATGTATATCAAGAATGAAATAAAGCAAAGAAGGCTTACATTAGAATAACTTTACACTTTCGTGACACACGCGAAAGTGTAAAGTTATTTAGGTCCTTTGTTTTGCTCAGGGGCAATGTTTCTTTGAAAAATTTGGAGGATCGTCTAATGGTAGGACACGGGTCTCTGGAACCCGGTGTGATGGTTCGAATCCATCTCCTCCAGCCATATAAATCTCTCTAATTCCAGAAGGAGAGATAAGATTAACCCTGATTGGCAATGCTGATCAGGGTATTTTTTATGTCTTTATGTGTCAAAGGCTTAGGGAAATATTCTGTATGTCATTGCG
>CAJVXD010000026.1 GCA_913009675.1 uncultured bacterium
TTTTTCGTCAGTCGAGTACACATATTTCCGTTTACGAGTTTTATCATTGTGACTGGATTTCAGACTTTTGCTCTTCCGATCTTTTTTGCATTTTTTTGTTTTTTTTTTTAATGATACGGCGACCACCGAGATCTACACTCTTTCCCTACACGACGCTCTTCCGATCTGCGCTCCATACAAATGAAGCGGCCAGCGCAGTTACAAGGTTGACCGATATGGGTATTAAACCATACCTTGTTGCCTCTACACTGCAGGCTGTCCTGGCCCAGAGACTCGTCAGGATAGTATGCCCTTCCTGCAGAGAATCCTATAAACCCTCTGAGGAAGAGGGGACAGTCCTATCCTTAACGCCTCAGGAGATGGAAGAGGTAGATCTGTATAGAGGTAAAGGTTGTCCCAGCTGCAGCAATACAGGATTCAAAGGCAGGATAGGTATATTTGAACTTTTAATCATTACTGATGAGATAAGGGATATGATCTTGAATAAGGCTTCAAGTTCTGCTATATGGGAAAAGGCCAGGACTATGGGTGCGAGGTCCTTAAAGGAAGACGGGATAGAGAAGATAAAAAAAGGGTTTACGACCCTTCAGGAAGTAATGCGGGTTACGCAGGATGGGTGAGGTTACGAATTGACGGTTATCCGTAAGGACCCCGCAGGTAAAAGATTGGAAAAGAAAAATGTCGGAAAAATCCCAGTATAACTTATCAAATATAGAGGGAGACGCCTTGAATAAAGTATCTGCTTCTACCGCGAAGTTCTACAATAAGGGCGAGGGAGATATAGACAGGCTCAAAGAGATTGCGTCACAGGCACCTGTCGTGGAGCTCTTGAATATGGTCCTTTTGAGGGCTATCAGGGAAAAGGCGTCGGACATACACTTTGAACCATTTGAAAAAGATTACAAAATACGTTACAGGATAGACGGGGTCTGTTATGATATTGCTCACCCGCCCAGAGATCTGAGTCCGGCTATAAGTTCGCGTATAAAGGTTATGGCAAATCTAGACGTTGAGGAGAACAGGCTTCCACAGGACGGCAGGATAATGATGGATATAGGCGGCAAGAACGTAGACCTTCGCGTTTCGACCCTGCCTACGCTTTACGGTGAAAGCATTGTTATGAGGGTATTGGACAGGAGTATCGTCAGCCTGTCCCTGGACCAATTAGGGATGAACGATGATGTCAAGACGACGATCAGAAGGATGATAAGAAGGCCCAACGGGATCCTGTTGACTACGGGGCCCACGGGAAGCGGAAAGACTACGACCTTATACTCATGCCTGAGGGAGATAAATAAGATCGAATATAAAATTATAACGTCCGAGGACCCTGTTGAATATGACATAGAAGGTATTATACAGGTAGCAATAAATTCGAAGATAAACCTTACGTTTGCAAGGACCTTGCGTCATATACTGAGGCAGGATCCTGATATCATAATGGTTGGAGAGATGCGGGATTTTGAGACGGCGGAGATCGCCGTACAGGCTGCACTCACAGGTCATCTTGTATTCACTGCCCTGCACGCAAACGATGCGCCTGGGGCCATCACCATGCTTATGGATATGGGCATAGAGCCATTCCTGATAACCTCCACGGTAAGGGCGGTTATTGCACAGAGACTGGTCAGGATAATCTGCCGAAGATGCAAAAAGGTATACGAACCGCAAAGGACAGAACTTGTAGAATTAGGGATCCCTGAAGGGCAGGCCCATGGTATAAAGTTTTATAAAGGCGATGGATGTTCAGAATGCAATGGTTCGGGGTATAAAGGCCGGATAGGCATATACGAATTGTTTGTTATGAATGAAGGTATAAAAGATTTGATAGTAAAAAGAGCCGCATCTTCTGCGATAAGGAATATAGCGCGGAGATCAGGCATGAAGACCTTACGCGAAGACGCTGTCAGGAAGATATTGGACGGCATAACCAGCGTGGAAGAAGTGCTGAAGGTGACAAAGGAATATATCTAACTTACAGGCTACAACTTGCATAGACCCACCCCATGAAACAAAAGATTACCCGCAGGCAAAAGGATGTGTCACGGCTCTTACGCGAGAAAAAAAAGATATACAGAGATCTTTTGAAGGGCAGAAGAGTGAAATGAAAAGATTATTTTTCTTCTTTATATAGATGGTCAGCGTAATCATCCCGTCATTTAATAGAGCCTCATTTTTAAAAAAGGCCATAGAATCCGTTCTATCCCAGAGGTTTCAGGCATTCGAGCTGATCGTTATAGACGATGGTTCGCGGGACAAAACCGAAGAAATGGTCCTCCGGTACGGCCCTCGAATAAGATACATCAGGCAGGAGAATAAAGGCCCTGCCTCTGCCCGTAATCTGGGCATAAAAAAATCCAGCAGGCCATTTATAGCATTCCTCGATTCGGATGATCGGTGGGGTAGAGAAAAGTTGTCTCTGCAGCTGGACAGGATGCAGGAAAATCCATCTTGTCTTATCTCGCATACACAGGAGGTATGGTATAAAAACGGCAGGGTCTTCAATCAAAAGAAAAGACACAGAAAATATCATGGATATATCTTTGATAGATGCTTACCGCTCTGCGTTGTAAGCATGTCTACCGTAATGGTGCAGAGGGGCATCTTTGATAAAGTAGGATTTTTTAACGAGGACCTTCCGTGCTGCGAGGATTATGACTTTTGGCTGCGCGCAAGCGTAGGGCATGAATTCCTGCTCATAGATAAGCCGCTTACGCTAAAGGACGGAGGCCGCCCGGATCAGCTGTCATCTATTTATGCGACAGGCATCGACAGGTTCCGCATACGATCAATCCTAAACCTCCTTAACTCAAGCCCCCTTAAGCCAAAACAGCGCACCCTCGCCATGCATGAACTCCGCAAAAAATGCCGTATCTACGGCACCGGCTGCATCAAGCACGGCAGGATAGAAGAAGGCAGGTATTATTTCGATCTAAGCAGGGGAGATTCAAACCTTCCTTACGCTGTGCCCCTAAAAAAACTTGAATAATTTCATTTATTTATTTATAATATATCCATAATTAAACAGGGAACAAGACCTATGGTAGAAAGAAGAAGATATCCGCGATACAAAGCCCGTATTTTACTTAAATATAAAAGGCTGGACGAGCCAATTGCAAAATGGCAAGAAAATCCTGAAATTGAAAATATCAGCTTTGGAGGCCTGTCTTTTAATGCCTATGAAAGGATCCCCGTAGATACCCCGCTTATTTTCGAATTTCAGGCATTTACAGGAGATTTTATGATGCGGATAATCGAAGCTCGTGCAAAAGTGATTGATGTAAAAGAAGATGGTTTAACTTATCGCGTAAGAGTTGCTTTTATCGAACTCAATAAAGAAGCCAAGGATGCGCTTAGTGCATTTATGAAGTATTTGAACCCTTCTATAGGATAACCCATCTTTTACCCTGCCCCACGAACTAGCACGAACTAGGGACGTCCTATTTGGGGACACCCTAGTGGACGAACTAGGAGACGAACTAGGGACGTCCTATTTGGGCTTTTTAGTAGGCTGTCCCTTAATAGGACGTCCCCAAAAAAACACATTATTTTTTTAAAACCACCCCTAAATTTCCCTTCCAAATTCCCTATTTCTATGATATAATCGATAATAGATACATATAGTTCAAATATAGCCTTATAAGACTACTAAGGAGAGGCTATTTTTTTAGGTGGATTATGAAAGGGATTGGAAAAGGGTATAGTTTAAAGATTATATCTATAGCAGTAGTTGTCACTTTTTCTATTACTACCGCGCTATACGGATTAGATATTTCTTCCGAGCATGGTCTTAGATCCTACCTTATGTATAGTAATGATAATAATAAAGGTGGAAGGCGAGTACAAACTGCGTTTAAGAGTGTCTACAATAAACTAAAGCAACTGAAGCATAAGGATGATGAAGGCTTGAAAGGTAGGAATAAACATAGATTTTCAATATCCTATTTTTGGAGAAGGAGTTTAGGATCCAAACAAGAAGAGACGGTTGGTAATATTATAGATCTTTATAATGAAACTTATGGCTTGAACATAAGAGAGGTGGCGAAGAAAGATATTATAGCTAAGAAAATTTTATTAGTAAATCGTAGCAGAACACCCTTTGTGTTCCTTCTCTACGCTTCTTTGTTTTACGATCTTTTTGGGGTTATTTACAACACAGTTCATTTAGAGACAAGTTTTTCAGTATCCGGTTTAATGCTATTGATGCTTATGGTTCTATATGCATATTTATCCCATGATACCGTGTGGAATCCTATACAGAATAAAATAATACTGCCTTTGAAAATTTATAAGGATGATCGTTGTAATTTTGAATTTCTCTGGGATATTTCACATGAATTAGCCCATTTTTTAAAACTACCAAACAACAGCTTGCTAGCAAATGCATATACTGGATTGGCAATTTATGCAATTACTCCTAATGAATGGAACAATTTTATTAAAAAAGAAACGAAAGGGGTTAGAAGTTTTATGCTTGCAGATGAAGCACTAAAGGACGGTTCGGATCTTGCTACAAAGGAAACTACTATAAGAAAAATATTATCCAATAAAAAACTTAAACAAAAATTAGAAGATTGTCATAATGAACAAGAAGTAAGGTATTTATTTCGTGAAACGGCTAAAAATTTAGTAGAAAAAGATTACAAAATACCGCGTATTAAATTCGATGCTTTTACTGAATGGGTATATATATATGGAATTACAATGGCTTATTTTGCCATTCAAAATTTTACTGATACAACCTTAGCCATGCAATTTATTTATAGATTAGGGCAGATTAGGGATTCGAAAAAATTGGAAGATTTTAGGTCGAACTTAGCGGATGACCCACAGTCCCCCCTTATTTCAATACGCACTGCTAAGAAATCAGGTTTATTAAAGAAATTCGATGAAGTTAAAATATTCTTAACGCATTTAAAAACAGGTTTGTAACACTTCAAATAGAAAATAAGAAAACTAGAAGCTATACTGTCCCTCAGGCACAATTTTGTGACCCCTTTGTGCTTGATTTAAATCTTACCTCAAGCGTATACTAAACCTATCTGTGTTAACCATTCAAAAGAATCTCACTTTTTTGAAAAAGGTTGAGAGAACTTCACCTTTTAATGTGTGCAATATTATGGCGCCATGTACAGCAACCGTCGTTATAAACAAAGGGGGTTTTATGAGAGCCTGTATTTTTACTCTCCTGCTATGTATTTTTTGTCTAAATGCCTTTGCTGATGAGGCCTGGCAGCCCGTGAGCGGTATTGGGGAGCCGGATATTAAAGAGGTTGCTGTTGGCGGGGGCATTATTTATGCCTCCTCAGGGAAGAGCGTGTACAGGACTGAGGATAATGGCGAGACATGGAACGCGGTATTTTCCGTTAGGGGCGACGGCAGTATCATTAATTTTATAGCTGTATCAAGGCAAGGCGTTTTTGTCTGTACGCAGGACGGCTTGTTTAAAAGCGACGATGGAGAGACCGGATGGAAAAGGGTATTCAAAGGTGTAGGAGTAGAGGAGAATGATGTATTACACATAGCATTTTCTGAAAAGGACGTGGTCTATCTCGGGACAAGGGGAGGGTTGTTTACAAGTGAGGATAAAGGCCTGACATGGCAGAAGGACCCGGGAGAAGCAGGGGGGCTCAGCATAAAATGGATAACCTTTTTAGGGGGTGATGTTTTTATTGCGGCGGAAAGAGGGGTGTACGAAGGGCTGGACGGTCGTTGGAAGAGGGTCTTTGTGGTTTCGACGCAAGACACGCAATACGATGCGGATTCGGCAGACGAGGCGGCTGTTGCTATAAAACCTGTAAACAGTATCTTTGTAAAGGATGGGCAGATATTCCTTGCTACTGACTCAGGGGTATTTGTCAGCGAGGATAGAGGGGGTGATTGGAAAAGGTTTACATCGGGAGGGCTTCTTTCGCAAAGGATAAAGAGGCTGTTATTTAAGGGGAACCTTTATGCCCTCACCGAGAATAGAGGGGTCTTTGTTTTTGATGAACAGGATAAAACATGGAAGGCCCTATATCGAGGTATGAGCAGCATTAAGCCCCGCTCTATAGCGATAGACGGTAATGGTATAATCTGGGTTGCTACTGACAAAGGGTTGTATAGATCAAGGGTTTGCTCATCACTCATTGCGGAGATGCAGGGTATACCGGTTACTAATTCTGAAGACGCAGTAAAAGATATTCTAAGGATATTCGAAGGTGAACCATCTATCCGGGAGGTGCAGGATGCGGCCGTTAGATATGCAGAGGTCCACCCTGATAAGATAAAAGACTGGAGGGACGCTGCTAAAAGGAAGGCGCTCCTTCCGAAGATATCTGTCGGATTAGACAGGTATGTTACAGGCCTTTATCATTGGGATGCAGGACAAAATCCTGACGTCCTGCAGAAAGGCGAGGATGCGGTATCGTGGGACATTACGATGACATGGGATCTCGGGGAATTAATCTGGAACGAGGACCAGACCAGCATAGATACGCGTTCCAGGCTCATGGTGCAGCTCAGGGATGATGTCCTCGACGAGATTACCAGGACATACTTCGAACGTCGCAGATTACGCAGTGATATCCATCTGTCGCCGCCTTCGGATCCAAGGCAGGGGATAGAGAAGGAATTAAGGGTGCAGGAGCTTACAGCGGATATTGATGCCCTTACAGGCGGATATTTCTCTGAAGAGATAAACCGTAATTTTTAACCAGCTAACGCAGTACCAGTTATTAGGTAAGGATGCCCCCTCCTAACCAATCCTACCCGATTGCACCCTTTTTATTTTACTGTCCCATTCCCGTAAATTTTAGCTTGACCTAAGATAGCCCGTATGATACACTTGTGAAAAATGGAGATGTTAATGCAGAGGCATTTTTTACGCAAGTTAATAATAATAGGCATTTTTTTATTGCCCGTTTCTTTTATAAATTCCTTTTATGCATATGCAGCGAGCCTTAAAGATGATGCCGAGGCCTATCGGACAAAGGGTTACGAGGCCCAGGAAAGAGGCAATATAGACACTGCGATAACCTGGTATACAAAGGCAGTTAATCTGGACCCTGACTATGCAGTTGCGCATAATGATTTGGGGATTCTCTATGAGGCAAAGGGATGGCTGGATAAGGCGGAATCAGAGTATCAGCGGGCCTTGGCGATAGACGATAACTATGGAAAGGCCCATACAAATCTGGCGCTTCTTTACGAGAGGAAAGGAGAGCTCGAAAAAGCTGCCTTTCACTGGATGAAGAGATATAAACTTGGTAAGCCGGGCGACCCATGGACAAAAGAGGCTAAAAAACGGCTCGTGAAATTAGGCCTGATCGAGGAAAACCAAGCCCCAAAACAACCCTCTCTCAAGGAGCAGGAGAAGACGGCAAAGGAAAGACAAGAAGAAACAAAGAAGCTACAAAAAACAAAAAAGCCGGCCCCCCCTGAGATTAATAAGAAAAAACAACGGAAGAGACCTTTAAGAAGGCGGAGGGAAGCCCTAAAAGAGGAATGGACAAGGATAGGGTCTCGCTCTGTGAAGGAAAAAGCAAAAAAGGCCGCAAAAAGGCCTTATAAGAAAGCAAGAAGGCCGTCAAGGGGCAGAAAAAACAATAAACTTGAAAAAAAGATTCAGGAATCCCTGGCCCTGGCAGAAAAAAGGCTCAGGGAAGAAAGGTTAGGCAATAAAGAATCCCGGTCCCTGCCGCACAACAAAAAAGAGATCTCCAAAACAGGGGCAAGGCGTTACTATCTAAAGGCCGAGAATTATTACAAGAAAGGCGAGTATTCGAGAGGGCTCGATCTGATAAGGACCGCTAAAAAAGAATACCCCAAGGACAAGAACTTGTTGAACCTGGAAGATTCGATAAAATACAAGATGAAGGAGGAGAGGATAGAGGACTATTATAACGAAGGCATATTACTTTATCACCAGAAGGATTTTCCTGGTGCCAGAAAGGAATTCAAGGCAATACTTAATATTTTGCCGGAATAATTCTCCGGGATTCTAAACTAACTATACCCCTTCCATTGCACACGCTAATCCGTGAAAAAAAATAAAGTTTTTTTAATCGATGGGAATTCGTACTGTTACAGGGCCTACTATGCCATAAAAGAGCTTAAGAATTCAAAGGGCCTGCCCACGAATGCGGTCTATGGTTTTTTATTGATGCTAAAGAAGCTCTTGGCTCTCGAGGACCCCGATTATATTGGCGTAGCCTTTGATTTGAAGGGGCCGACTTTCAGACACAAAAGATTTGAGGGGTACAAGATTAAAAGGAAGCCAATGCCCGATGATCTTGTCGGGCAGATGCCGTTGATAAAGGATTTAGTCTCGGCCTACGGTATCCCTATATTCGAGAAGGAAGGATATGAGGCAGATGATATACTGGCTACTGTTGCAAAAAGGGCATCAAAAGAGGGGATGGATGTTTATATAGTCACAGGTGACAAGGATGCATTGCAGTTGGTAGATGAGCATATAATGGTGTACAATCTCCATAAAGAAGGCCTCTTATACGATAAGGAAGCCGTAAAGAAAAGGTTATCCGGTTTGGGTCCCGAGAGCGTTGTAGACCTGATGGCGCTGGCAGGAGACCCTACAGATAATATACCGGGCGTCCGCGGCATAGGAGAAAAAACAGCCCTTGATTTAATAAAGGAATTTGGTGATCTGGATAACTTGTATCGTAATCTGGATAAGCTGAAAAGTCCTTCAAAGAGAAGGATGCTGGAGGACGGAGAAGCGGATGCCCGCATGTCAAGGGAGCTGGCAAAGGTGGATAGTTCGGTATCGATAGAGATAGATGTAGAGAGTATGCGTATTCGGCAGCCTGATACGCAAAGACTCTTCGCTATCTTTAAGGAAATGGACTTTAAGGCCTTTGCCAAAGAGCTGGCCTCGGCAGATTCCCGGATCAAGCACGAAGCATGCTATAAAACAGTCGTCGATCAAGATGAGTTCGATGATCTCATACGAGAGCTGAAGAAACAAAAGGCATTTGTCCTGGATTTTGAGACCACGAGCGAAAACCCCCTTCGAGCAAGGCCCCTCGGCGTTTCTTTTTGCTGGAAAAAGGGAGAGGCATGTTATGTTTCTTTTATTGATGACGCTGGAAACGGCAGGGTTAAAAGCGGAAAGAAGGGGATTAAAATAGAGTATGCATTTGACAGGCTGAGGCCTGTCCTGGAAGATGAGAAGATTCAAAAAATAGGGCAGAATGTAAAATATGAAAGATTGATACTTTTGAAACAGGGGATAGATCTAAGAGGTGTGAGTTTTGATACCATGGTGGCCTCTTATCTATTGAACCCCTCTAAGTTTAACCACAATCTGGACGACATGGCATTAGAACATCTCAACCACAGGATGATATCCATAGAGGAACTGCTTGGCAGCGGGAAGAACAAGATAACTATGGACATGGTCCCCCTTGATAAGATATCGGCATATTCCTGCGAGGATAGCGACGTAACCTTGAGGCTCAAAGAGGTATTCGAGAAACAGCTTTTTGAAAAAGAACTGGACAGGCTCTTTAGGGATATAGAGCTCCCTCTCATAGACGTGCTTTCCGAGATAGAGAAGAACGGCATTAAGATAGACACGGTTTTGTTGAAAAAGATATCCATGGACATAGGAAGGGAATTGTCCGGTATTATAGAGGATATTTACAAGATAGATCGGAAGAGCGTCGTGTAGGGAAAGAGTGTAGATCTCGGTGGTCGCCGTATCATTAAAAAAAAAAAAAAAAAAGAATACGAAAGAGAAGAAAAAAAGAAAAAGCCTTTAATGGTGGTGCTCG
>CAJVXD010000027.1 GCA_913009675.1 uncultured bacterium
GGAGGCCCTCCTGACCCTAAAGGTGACGGATGATGGAAAGATAGCATGGCTATGGGTCACTAAAAAAATACTCAAAGAGACAAAGGCCTCGCTTGAAGGTACGGAAGGGATAATAAATTTTGCGCGCTCCATCGAGGGTGTAGAGATTGCCATACTCTTCAGGGAGACAGGGACTGAGGGCAGGGTGAAGGTAAGTTTTCGTTCAAAGGGCCTGCTCGACGTAAATAAACTGGCCTCGTTTTTTGACGGAGGGGGCCATGTCACAGCAAGTGGCTGTACTGTATTTGGCAAGATCGAAGACGTAGAGAAAAAAGTGATAGAGAAGGCAGAAAAGATGTTAGAGGGAAAAAGAGGACAGGCTACTTTTTAGGAGATCTGAACAATGCCGGGAATCAGAGGGGGGTAGTCGATGGTTTTATTTAGCATGTGCTTAACCGGGGGGAAGGCCAGGGAAGTATGGAGAATATTATAAGAAAAAGTAGCCTGTCCCCTTTTTCTGGGATATTGGTGGTAAATAAACCTGCAGGAATGACGTCGCACGACGTTGTAGACATTGTCAGAAAAAAATTCAGAATAAAAAAGGTAGGCCATGCCGGTACGCTGGACCCGATGGCAACAGGGGTGCTTATAGTCTTGATAGGCAGGGCCACGAAGTTATCGATTAATTTTATGCGGGGCGATAAGGAGTATATAGCGAGGGTTTTTCTGGGAAGGTCTACGGATACCCAGGATTCTACGGGCAGGATCCTGGAGCAAAAGGAACTGGACGGCATAGACCTGGATTTTGTGAAGAGAAAGCTCGCCTCTTTTCTAGGAGAAAGACAACAGATACCGCCGATGGTATCTGCCAAAAAGTATAAGGGTAAAAGGCTGTATGAATTGGCACGTAAGGGCATATCTGTTTCAAGAATGCCCTGCATCATAAAGATATGTGAGTTAGAGTTATTAGAATTTAGTTTGCCCGAGCTCATTATCCGGGTGAGATGTTCAAAGGGCACATATATAAGGACATTGTGCGAGGAGATTGGAAAGGCATTAGGGTATCCCGCGCATATGTCAGGACTCCTCAGGACCGGTTCCGGAAGATTTTCACTAAAAGAGGCCATTAGTTTGGAGCGTATAAGTGAAAAGGATATACAACCTGTCTAAGATACGGAATACGGTTGCCAGCATGGGGGTATTTGATGGGGTCCATCGCGGGCATCAAAGGATCTTAAAAAAACTGGTCAGGGAGGCTGCAAAAGAGGGGGCGAAGAGTCTGGTTATAACGTTCCATCCTCACCCGCAGACGGTTTTAAATTCGGGTCTGAGGATCCCGTTTTTAACGTCACTGGGACACAGGCTGTCCTTGATAAAAGAGCTGGGGGTGGATTTTTTTATTATTGTTAAATTCACAAAATCCTTTTCTCGAATCAAACCTGATGAGTTTACGAGAGATACCTTAGTAGGGGACCTTAATATAAAAGGCCTGGTAGTGGGTGAAGATTTTTTGTTTGGTCGCAGGGGCAAAGGGGATCTTTTCCTGCTGAAGAGGCTTGCTAAACTGCATGGTTTTAAACTTTTTGGAGTTAGGCCTGTAATGATGGAAGGACGCTGTATCTCGAGTACAAGAATCCGCAGGGCCATCGAAAAAGGAGATTTAAAAAATGCCGCCTTGATGTTGGGGCGGCCGGTAACGGTCCTTGGCACTGTCGTGAGAGGAAGGGGCATTGGGAAAAAAATAGGTTTTCCTACCGCAAACATAAATCCCCATAATGAAGCAATACCTCCCTCAGGAGTTTATTCTGTAGATGTGAAGTTAGAAAAAAAAATCTATAAGGGCGTATTGAATATCGGGACCAGGCCGACATTCGGGGGGAACAGGAGATCTGCAATTGAACTCTATGTATTTAATTTTAGAAAAGAGATATACCATAAGGATATAGAGATTATGTTTAAGAAGAAGATGAGGGACGAAGAGAGATTTGATTCTGTCGGCTCCCTGCGAAGACAGATAAAGCTGGACATCCTCAGGGCAAGATAACCACCCAACATTTAGCATACCATTTTATCCTAACCACATTATATTGTAGGAGTTGAAAAAAATAGAGTTTTTTCTTGACTTGATTTTCTCCTTCGTGTAAACTTCTAATTACCTAGTGGTGTAAAATGGAGTAAAGTAGAGGTGATATGTTTTACGGCGAATTTGAACACACACTGGATAGAAAGGGAAGACTTATCATCCCCTCAAGATTTAGAGAGGCGGCCAGGGAACATTATATCGAGCGCTTTTTTATTACGCGCGGACTTGATAAATGTCTTTTTATGTTTGCCGAGGATGAATGGAGATTACAGGAACAGAGGTTTAAGTCAATGTCGTTTACAAGATCAGAATTTAGATGTTTTAACAGATTGTATTTTTCAGGTGCGTGCGCAGTGGTCCCGGATAAACAGGCAAGGATCCTTATACCATATTATTTAAAAGAGTATGCGGGTATCAAAAGAGAGGTATATATAATAGGCGTATCTAATCGCATCGAGGTCTGGAACCTGGACAGTTGGAAATCATACTATGAAGAGTCCAAGGGCAAGTTTGAAGAGGTAGCAGAGAAATTAATCGAGTAAGGGCGTGGTCTGTATCGTCCTGCATCTGGTATAAATCATATGTCCGAACTCATCTAGGGAGGGGTCATGCATTCTCGTACCAATAGTTCTTATACTAGATCCAGGAAAAAGGATAGCCGTTCTTTTAATATTCCAATCGAATGCATACGCAAAACCAGGTCCTTGAACCTTGACGGGTGTTCCTCTTATATCAGCCGGGAGGTGTACAAGATATTAAAAAGCGATAACGGAAGAAAGATGTTTGGCTTGTACCATAGAACGTTATGGATGTGAATCTATGGCATGGCCTTTACATAAACCGGTTCTGCTGGAAGAGGCCATACATTTTTTGAATCCCGCCCCGGGCCAAAAGATAGTAGATGCGACGATAGGGGGAGGCGGTCATGCTGAGCAAATGTTGCAGCGAATATCCCCCGGGGGAACCCTAATAGGCATAGATAGAGATTCGGAATCCCTGAAGATGGCGCACGAAAGACTCAAGCCGTTAGGCGGTTCATTTAAGCTGATAAATAAAAATTTCAGGTTTCTTAGAGAGATCATATCAGATTTAAAGATAGGAGGGTTAGATGGGATTTTATTTGATCTGGGTATTTCTAGCATCCAGATGGAAACACCCCAAAGGGGGTTTAGTATAAGAAGCCCGGGCCCTCTGGATATGCGGATGGACCGAAACCAGACCCTGACGGCAAAAGAACTCATAAATAGCCTGACAGAATCCGAGATAGCGAGTCTTATAAAAGATCTTGGCGAGGAGAGGTTTTACAGGAGGATAGCAAGGGCCATAGTCAGTGCCCGGAAAAGAAAGGAGTTTGAGAACACCGCAGAACTTGCCAGGATAATATGCAGCAGCATACCTTACAGTAGAAGAAGATGGCGTATTCATCCAGCAACAAGGACGTTTCAGGCGCTTCGAATCAGGGTGAATGATGAACTTTTTGCCATAGAGGAGGTGCTCAAGGAGGTGCCGGGTTTCCTTAAGAAGGGCGGCCGGCTTTGTGTAATATCCTTTCATTCTCTCGAAGACAGGATTGTGAAAAATGCATTGAGGGAATTAAAGGCCAAAGGGTCCTTCAGTGTCCTTACCAAAAAACCTGTAAGACCAGGGCCGGAAGAGATCTTAAGGAATCCGCGTTCCAGGAGTGCAAGGTTACGTGCGGCAGTAAAACTATAAGTAGAAAGGTTCTTCACTCTCCGCCTAAGGGCGGGTTGCTCGAACAATATTCTTCGGGCACCTCGAGAAGAATATTGCCTGGCGGAAAGACTATTATGAAAGTCCTTCTAAAGAAATACAGGATATTCACTTTCATATTTGCACTTACCTTTCTTGCCCTTATGTATGTCAATCAACAGGTGCTCATCTATCAGATGGGGCTTAAGGTTAAAGAGAATTATAGTATCTACTCAAAGCTGGTTGACCAGAATAGGATATCGGTATATAATATCCTTGATTTAAAATCACCTGTTAGTCTTGAGAAAAAACTTTTAGCCAAGAAGATAGAATTAGATATACCTTGCAAGTGGCAGGTGGTCAAGCTTGAAAAATCCCCGGAGAGATTTGCCCATAATGAAATAGCAAGAAAAGGCCTCTTTGCCAATCTGTTTAGCCTAGGTCGGGAAGCTGAGGCCAGCCCGAATGTCAATACCTTTGTTTCAAAAAAATAGTTAGAGGTAACAGGTAATATAAAATCAGGGTATTTTTGTGCACAAACTAATCGTTCCCCGGATTAGAGGGATTCTTTATTGTTTGTTGGTTTTGTTTGTGCTTTTGGCCGTACGACTTTTGGTTGTGCAGCTTGGCGCTGCAAAACCCCTCTCAAAACTCGCCTCTGATCAATACAAGAGCTTTATCCCTCTTTTGCCAAGACGTGGTGTAATCTATGACCGCAATCTCAATGAATTAGCTGTTTCTATAAACCTTAATTCCGTATATGCAGACCCCACGAGGATAAAGGATAAGGACTCTACAGCTAAAAGACTTTCAGGGGTTTTGAAGATAGATGAAGCCGGGATAGTCAGGAAACTTAACAAAAACAAACATTTTGTCTGGCTGGCACGCAAGATTCAACCGAATATGGAAAGGGCATTAAGGCGTCTTTCGATCAAGGGGGTCGGGTTTATAAAGGAGCCGCAGAGGGTATATCCAGATAAGACCCTGGCGAGTCATGTGCTCGGTTTTGTAGGGCTGGACAATGTGGGATTGGAGGGTATCGAGCTTGAGTTTGAGGAATTTTTAAAAGGGGCAATGGGCTGGAGATATACAATAAGGGATGCTAAGAAACGTGATGTGCCGGGTTATGAATACAAGGAGATCCCACCTGCTGACGGAGACGATGTAGTACTCACCATAGATGAAGTAGTTCAGGCCATTGCAGAGAAAGAGCTGGATAAGGCATTCAAAAAATATAATGCAAAGGGTGCAGATATCATCGTGATGGACCCATGGAAAGGCGATATTTTGGCGCTCGCTAACAGACCCACTTACGACCCCAACGATATTAAGGAATATCCTATGGAGGCAAGGAGGAATCGGGTAATATGTGATTTTTTCGCGCCGGGTTCCAGTTTTAAGATAGTAACGGCGAGTGCAGTCTTGCAAGAGGAAGTAGCGAAGCCTGATGATGAGTTCTTTTGCGAAAATGGAAAATTTAGATGGTATAACCATGTCTATCACGACCATAAGGACTATGGATGGCTGAAGTTTAGAGACGTGATTAAGTATTCTTCAAATATAGGGACGATGAAATCGGCGATAAGATTGGGCAAAGGCAGGCTTTACAGATACATAAAGCGCTTCGGATTCGGAAAAAAGACAGGCATAGATCTACCAGGAGAGGTTAAGGGCATAGTCAGGCCCCCATCTCGATGGTCAAGGCTTGGAGTTTGCAGTATTTCCATGGGGCAGGGGGTGACCGCGACAGCCCTTCAGCTTGCCTGCGCAATATCCAGCCTGGCGAACGGAGGTTATTATGTAAGGCCCAGGAACGTAGATAGGATCCAGGATAAAGACGGCAATATAATAAAAAGATTCGAGCCAAAAAAGATGCAGCGTGTCGTTTCCGAGGATACCGCCCGGGAACTCAGGCAGATCTTAAGAGGTGTAGTAGAAGGGGGGACAGGTAAGCGAGCTGAGATTAAGGGGTATTACCCTGCAGGCAAGACAGGCACTGCTCAGAAGATAGAGGCTGACGGCAGATACTCCCATAGAAAATTTACGGCGTCCTTTATAGGATTTGTGCCTTTTGATAAACCCAGGTTTGTCGTGGTCGTGGTTATGGACGAACCAAGCCCCTCTCATTTTGGAGGCACTGTCTGTGCCCCTGTCTTTAAAAAGGTTGCAGAAGAGCTGATGCATTATTACAAGATAGAGCCAAGAGATGAAACTTAGAAGATTGATTCAAAACCTGGACGGGATAAAAGATATAAAGGGTAAGCTTTCTATAGAGATAAAGGGGATCGCCTGTGATTCAAAGGCGATCAGGGAAGCATTTCTTTTTGCGGCAATAAAAGGTTTACGTTTCAATGGTGCGGATTTTATAAGCGAGGCACTGGAGCGCGGGGCGCGTGCAGTGGTAATGGAGGCCGATCCTGATAATCTATATGCAGTTAGAAGAGACGCTAGCTTTATATATGTTGGCGATACCAGGCACGCCATTTCCGAGATATGCAGAAATTTTTACGGTAATATTTCTACAAAAATGGGTCTTATCGGGATTACCGGTACAAACGGAAAGACCACAACGAGCTATTTAATAGAGAATTTATTTAGGGTCAAGGGTGAAAAGGCAGCTGTTATAGGTACCATAAATTATAGATTCGGCGGCCGTGTAATACCGGCAGGCAATACCACTCCGGGCGTGGTGGGGTTGTATGGCCTTTTGTCGGATATAAAAAGGCAGGACATAAAAAACTGCATACTCGAGGTCTCTTCGCATTCTCTGGAGCAGGGGAGGGTCGATACCCTATTTTTTGATGCGGCGATATTCACAAACCTGACCGGCGACCACCTGGACTATCACGGCAGCATGGAGAATTATATTGCCTCCAAGGCAAGGTTGTTTGAGAAGATAAAAAGAGGTGGTTTTGGGATTGTAAATATAGATGATGCATATTCAAAGAAGATTATAGAAACGGTCAGGACAAATGAGGATGTCCGGCTGATTACTTATGGCATAGAGCAGGGATCGGATGTCTATGCAAGAGATATAGATTTTTCTTCTGAGGGGCTGGCCTTTGAACTTTGTATCAAAGGGGACTGTGTTGATGTAACATCATCTCTGATCGGGCGGTACAATGTGTACAATATCTTGGCTAGTGCTGCCTGCGGTGTTGCGCTGGATATGAGCTTGGAACAAATAGCCCTGGCAATAAAAGAGCTTGCAAGGGTACCAGGAAGGCTTGAGAAGATAGACTGTGCCCGGGATTTTTCAGTATTTGTAGATTATGCACATACAGAAGATGCCCTGGCAAATGTCCTTGTTGCCTTGAGAAGATTGAAACCAAAGAGGCTGTTTAGTGTATTTGGCTGCGGAGGGGACAGGGATAGTTCCAAAAGGCCTGGGATGGGCAGGATAGCCTCGGAATTGTCGGACAGGGTATTTATAACAAGCGACAACCCCAGAAACGAAGACCCCATGACTATTATAACTGATATTACGAAGGGCATAAGGCATAGAAGGAACAATTATGTTGTTGAGAGGGATAGATTAAAGGCTATAGATATGGCCTTAAAAGAGGCAGGTTCCGGAGATATAGTCCTTGTAGCCGGCAAAGGTCACGAGACATACCAGATATTTAAGAATACCATTCTTCCTTTTGACGATAGGGAGGTTGTGAGGAGGATTTTAAGTGAGGACACAACTTACAAAAATCTTTAATTTTTGTAAACCAAGTGCTCACCTGAGGAGGTTTTATGTTTACAGTCAAAGATATTTTAATCGCTACAAAAGGAAGGCTTTTATCAGGTAGAGAAGAAGATATAGTGAGGGGCCTCTCAACCGATACCCGGCGCTTAAAAAATGGGGAGCTTTTTGTGGCCATAAAAGGCGAAAGGTTTGACGGCCACAATTTCATACTGGATGCGCTTTCGAAGGGTGCCGGAGGGGTTCTTATTCAGGATGGATGCATAACCAATTCTAATTTTAGGATATCGAGTGTTTCTCTTATCTCTGTGCGTAATAGTATAGAGGCCCTTGGCAATATTGCGCATTTTCACAGGCAAAGATTCAATCTGCCTCTCATAGCTATAACAGGTTCTAATGGCAAGACTACCACAAAGGAGATGACAGCGGCAATCCTTTCCAGAAGATTCAATACCCTGAAGAATTTCGGTACGGAAAATAATGAGATCGGGGTTCCCCTTACCCTGATGCGTCTCAAGGCTGAACATAAACTTGTCGTCCTTGAGATGGGGACAAATCATATTGGCGAAATCAAGCGCCTTTCGGAGATTGCCGCACCGACAATGGCCATTATTACGAATATAGGGCCGTCCCATCTTGAATATCTGCATGATACAGATACGGTGTTGGCCGCCAAGTGTGAGATACTTGAGTATATGGATAAAGATGCCAGGGTTATCTTGAATGGTGACGATAGATTGTTGTCCAGTTTAAAGACTCGCCGCAATGTTATAAGATTCGGGCTTGATAAGAAATTCGATTTTTATGCAGATAAGGTAAACATGGAACCTGATAGGATAAATTTTAGATTGAATGGCAGATGGGACATAAAGCTTAGTTTGGTAGGCCGCCATAATATCTACAATGCCTTAGCGGCGATAGCGGCCAGCTGGGGTTTCGGCCTATCTATTGATGAGATAAGAGAGGCCCTGATGGAATTCAGGGTTCCAAATATGAGGATGGAGGTCAAGAGGATAGGGGAGATAAAGATAATAAACGATTCCTATAATTCAAATCCCCTCTCGATGAAGCAGGCAATAGAGGCCTTAAGGGATGTTACTACCAATGGCCGTAAGATACTTATTGCAGGGGATATGCTGCAGCTGGGGAACCTATCGGGCAGGTTCCATCATCTGGTAGGGAGGCAGGCAGCGGAGTCAGGCATTGATTTATTGGTGGCTGTCGGGAGACTTGCCGAACACGTTGCGAGGGGGGCACAGGAGGCAGGGATGAGCCAGAAGAAGATAAAACTTTGTAACCTTACCAAGGATGCCTGTAGCACCGTGCCGGGCCTGATTAGAAGGGGGGACACGGTTTTAGTAAAGGGTTCACGCGCAATGAAGATGGAACAGATAGTAGAAAAACTGGAGGTTCAGTTCAAGGCTTAAAATGTTATATTATCTATTATACCCTTTAAAGAAATATTTCTTTGTTTTCAATATCCTCAGGTACATAACCTTCAGGGCCGCCTTTGCCGGCGTTAGCGCATTTATGATAACGGTTATATTTGCCCCTCTCATAATCAATAAACTGCGGATGCTTAAAGTGGGAGAGACGATTAGAAAAAAGGAATGCCCCGATCTTTATAACCTTCATAAAGACAAACAGGGTACGCCTACCATGGGCGGGGTGTTGATTTTATTAGGCGTTTTTGTTTCGACTATCCTGTGGGCCGATATAAGGAATAGCTTTGTGCTCCTGGCGTTGATGGTGACAGGTTGGCTTGGTGGGATAGGATTTTTGGACGATTATAAGAAACTCAGATCAGCAAATTTATCTACCCGTCACCCTGAAAGGGGAGAGGTGACCGGTAACAGGAGAGGATTAAGCAAAAGGACAAAGCTTCTGGCGCAGGCTATAGCCGGAGGGATAGTTGGAGTTTTTCTATATATAAATCCAGGGACCTCGACCATGCTCGAGGTGCCGTTTTTTAAAAGGTTAGCCATAGATCTAGGCATCTTTTATATACCCTTTGTTATCCTTAGATCGGAAGAGCACACGTCTGAACTCCAGTCACACTGATATATCTCGTATGCCGTCTTCTGCTTGAAAAAAAAAAAAAAAAAAAATAACAAAAAAGAAAAAAACAAATAAAAAATAAAAAAAATAAATAAAGAAAAAAAAAAAAAAGAAAATACAAGAAAAAACAAA
>CAJVXD010000028.1 GCA_913009675.1 uncultured bacterium
GAAGGATATGAACAACAGTGACACGGGCTTGGATGTGGAGCGCAATTAAGATAAGAAGTGGTGTAGGGGCACTGGGTTGTAGGGGGGGGGTGGTGGGGGTGTGGGGGGGGGGGGTGGGTGGGGGTGGTTTTTTTTTTAATGATACGGCGACCACCGAGATCTACACTCTTTCCCTACACGACGCTCTTCCGATCTCATCTGCTCAGCCTAATAAGGAGAAGGTAGGCAAGGTGACGAAGGCCCAGGTCAAGGAGATCGTGCAGATAAAGATGAAAGATTTAAATGCCGCCGATATGGAAGGTGCCATGAAGATTGTGGAGGGCACGGCCAGGAGCATGGGCATAGAGGTTACGGACCGGACGGATTAAAAACGGGATTAGGCAATGACGAGATTAACCAAGAGGACAAAGGAATTTAAAAAGATAGTCGATGAGGATAAGGATTATTCGATTGAAGAGGCCATAGCCCTGCTTAAAAAAGCCCCTCATGCAAAATTTGATGAAACAGTGGAACTCTCATTCAAGCTGAATGCGGATTCAAAACAATCTGACCAGATGGTCAGGGGCACTGTTATTTTGCCCAACGGCACAGGAAAGGTCGTGAAGGTGCTTGTGCTCTGTAAAGGCGAAGGTGCGAACAGCGCAAAAGAGGCAGGGGCGGATTATGTAGGCGGGGCAGACCTTATCTCAAAGATAGCCTCCGGGTGGATAGATTTCGATGTAGTAATAAGTGCCCCTGAGATGATGCGTGAGGTCGGTAAGCTTGGAAGGATACTTGGCCCTCGTGGACTTATGCCGAACCCAAAGACGGGTACCATAACAAACGATCTTGCAAGAGGGGTAAAAGAGGCAAAGGGAGGTAAGATAGAGTTTTAGCTGAATAAACTCGGGAATATAAATGCGGGGGTTGGAAAGATCTCGTTCGAGGAAAAGGCTATCTGTGAAAATGTGAGCATTCTTATTAACGCCATAGATAAGTCCAGGCCGCAGGGGGTAAAGGGGAGGTTCGTAAAGAATATCTCTGTTTCGACGACCATGGGCCCGGGCTTGAAGCTGGATTTGCTGAAGTTAGGAATATCGTAGATACCCCGACTTACTTCGTTCGCTCGAACAATACTCTTTGAGCGAAATGGGCGGAGCGGTTGGAATCAAAAAGATAGAGAATCAATATCATGGCAAAATTATCGATGGAATGTAAGAAATTAATGGTTAAGGAGATAGGAGATAGGCTCAATAAGGCCGATATGCTTATCGTTACCAATTATAAGGGGCTTAGCTCTCAGGAGATGGACGAGCTCCGCAGGCTATTAAGAGAGGCGTCCTGCGAATATATTGTTGTGAAGGACTCAACGGTAAAAAGGGCCATGTCCGGAACGGCGAATAACACGGTACTCGATTTTATCGAAGGTGAGGCAGGACTTGCTATAGACAGGAAGAAAGACCCGACGCAGATATCAGGAGTCCTCGCAAAGTTTTCAAAGGGTCATGCGGCCCTTAATATTCGCGGCGGGGTAATGGACGGTGCGACCCTTTCCATAGAGGATATAAAGGCCCTTGCAGCGCTTCCATCGCGCGAGGCCCTTTTAGGGATATTGGCAAATGTCCTTAATGCGCCTATCCAGGGATTGGCAGGTGTGTTAAACGGAATTATTACTAAGTTGTTGTATGCGTTGAATGCCTTGAAGGAAAAGAAGGAAACAGCGGTACCGGAAGAGAAAAATAAAGGAGAGCAAAGTAGTTAAATCCTAAACCCGAGATCCGAAAGGGGAGGTATATGATGGCTGAAGAAAAGAAGATCGAAGAGATGCTTGGTAGTATTGAGACAATGTCTGTCCTGGAGCTTTCTAACCTTGTGAAGGCAATTGAGGAGAAGTTCGGAGTTACGGCGCAGGCCCCTGTGATGGCCGCAGCAATGGGCAGTCCTGCCCAGGGCGCGGCACAGGCTGAAGAAGAGGAGAAGACAACCTTTACAGTTGTCCTGGTTTCTACAGGCGATAAGAAGATCCAGGTTATCAAGGAGATAAGGACAATTACAAGTCTTGGTCTCAAGGAGGCGAAAGACCTTGTTGAGGCTGCACCAAAGACAGTAAAAGAGGGCGTCGGTAAAGAAGAGGCCGAAGAGATCAAGAAGAAACTTGAAGCCCAGGGAGCAAAAGTGGAATTAAAATGACCGGCTCTAAGGTGATTACAAGAGGTTACGGAAGGAAGGCAGGATATGCCAAAACGTAAAAATTTCGCAAGATTGAAAGAGACAATAAGTATCCCTTATCTTCTTGAGGTGCAGACAGAGTCTTTTTCGGATTTTCTCCAGATGGATAGCCCTAAGACCAAGCGCAAACCGCAGGGGCTCCAGGCAGTATTTGAAGATGTCTTTCCTATAGAATCAAACGATGGTAATCACAGGTTGGAGTTTGTATATTATACAATAGGGAAACCTAAATATGACAAACTGGAATGCCAGAGAAGGGCTGTAAGTTTTGCTGCCCCGCTTAAGATAAAGGTCAGGTTGAAATCCAAGAAGGAAACAAAGGAACAGGATGTCTATCTGGGGGATCTCCCCCTCATGACAGAAAATGGGACCTTTATAATTAATGGCGATGAGCGGGTTATCGTGAGCCAGCTCCACAGGTCCCCTGGCGTATCATTCGAAGAAAGCCTGCATCAAACAGGGAAAAGGATATATTCCGGAAGGATTATCCCCGGACGCGGGGCATGGCTGGAGTTTGAGTTCGATGCCAACGATATTTTATACGTGTTCATTGACAGGAGGAAAAAGGTCCTGGCCAGCATCTTTTTAAGGGCCCTTGGCTATGAAAAAAACGAAGAGATAATGAAGCTTTTTACAGGAGTGGAAAAGGTGAGGCCCATGAGAAAATCAAGCCTGCTTAAATATACCGGCAGGCTTGTGGTGAAGGATATAAAACATCCTGATACAGGAGAGGTCCTCCTTGAGAGCAATACCCTTTTGGATGAGGAGAATATAGAGAAGGCATGGAATGCCGGGGTGCGTTATATAGAGGTCTTTAGAGAGACAATTCAGGAGATTAGCAATACCCTTGAGAAGGACCATACGAGGACGCAGGAAGAGGCGCTCCTCGATATATATAGAAGGTTGAGGCCGGGCGATCCTCTGACAGTCGAAAGCGCAAGGCTTCTATTGGAAAGATTGTTTTTTGATAAGAGAAGGTATGGTATGACCAGGGTCGGCCGGTATATATTGAATCGAAAATTGGGGATGAAGACGCCTTTAGATAAAAACGTCCTGGATAAAGAAACGATTGTGAATGTGGTCAGATATCTATTGGAATTGAAGAACGGGGAAGGAGAACTTGACGATATAGACCATCTGGGCAATAGGCGCGTGAGGACCGTGGGTGAACTTTTGGCAGAGCAGTTTAGGGTCGGGCTGACAAGGGTAGAGCGTTTCTGCAAGGACCGCATGGGGATTTACGATATGAATACCATGATGCCTTACCACCTGATAAATTCAAAGGTCCTTTCCAGTGTTATAAAGGATTTCTTTGGGAGAAGCCAGCTCAGTCAGTTCATGGATCAGACAAACCCTCTGGCAGAGATGACACATAAGAGGCGCCTGAGTGCACTTGGCCCCGGCGGATTATCAAGGGAGAGGGCTGGTTTTGAGGTCCGTGACGTCCATCACTCTCATTACGGCAGGATCTGCCCCATAGAGACACCGGAAGGCCCGAATATAGGGCTTATATCTTCTTTAAGTACTTATGCGCACCTCAATAAGTTCGGTTTTATAGAGACGCCTTACAGAAAGGTTGAAAAGGGCAGGGTTAGCAACAAGATCGAATATCTAACAGCAGATATAGAAGACCGGTATATCGTTGCCCATGCAAACGCAAAGCTGGATAAGGACGGTTATTTTTTAGAAGAAAGGGTGTCTTGCAGGTGCAGGGGGAATTTCCCTCTTGTCCCTCCGTCAAAGATTGATTACATGGATGTTTCTCCAAAACAGCTTGTTAGTATCGCGGCGAGCCTCATACCGTTTCTCGAACATGACGACGCCAACCGTGCATTGATGGGTTCGAATATGCAGCGTCAGGCAGTGCCTTTATTGTTTACCGAGGCCCCTTTAATAGGGACTGGTTTAGAAGGGAAGGTAGCCGTAGATTCCGGTGCTACCGTAATAGCAAAGGCAGGGGGCAGGATAAGTTCTGTTCAAACAGACGAGATAGTGGTTAATAACAGCATAGTCTATAAGTTAAGGAAATTTTCCAGAAGCAACGCGAACACATCTATAAATCAACGGCCTATTGTGAAGGTTGGAGACAAGATTAAGGCAGGAGATGTTATTGCCGACGGTACTGCTACTGATCACGGAGAGCTTGCGCTGGGCAAGAATATCCTTGTCGCATTTATGCCGTGGAGGGGTTATAATTTCGAGGACGCTATACTTGTAAGCGAGAGACTTTTGAAAGACGACAGGTATACATCCGTACATATCGAAGAATTCGAGATAGAGGCAAGGGAAACCCGGCTTGGGAATGAGGAGATTACGAGGGATATCCCGAATGTAAGCGAAGAGGCGCTTAAAAATCTCGCAGAAGACGGTGTTGTCAGGGTTGGGGCAGAGATAGGCCCCGGGGATGTATTGGTGGGCAAGGTAGCGCCCAAGAGCGAGACAGAGCTTTCTCCGGAGGAAAAACTTTTGCGGGCGATCTTTGGAGAAAAAGCAGGGGATGTGCGGGATGCATCTCTCATGGTTCCGTCCGGCGTTGAGGGTATCGTGGTGGATACGAAGATATTCTCCCGAAAAGGGCAGAAGGCAAAATCAAAAGAGCAGCTCCAGAGGGAACAGAAGGATATCCAGAAAATAAGAGAAGATTATGAAAAACGGGTAGAGAATATTAAAAAAGAAAGAGAAGGATGTCTACTTAAATTACTTTACAGAGTACGATTAACAGGACCTCTGATGTCGGATGAGACAGGCAAGACACTTATTGCCGAAGGCAGGCCGGTGCTTAAAAAAGATATAACCAAGTTCGAGAAGGCCGATATCAGCAGTATAAAGATCGATAATGACCTCGAGCTTGAATACGAGGTCAAACGCACGCTTACCATATATAACGACCAGATAGGAGAGGTCCTCTATGAAGAAACCCATGAAGTAGATAAGATAAAAAAGGGGGACGAGCTTCCTGCAGGGGTTTTGAAGAGGGTAGTTGTCTATATTGCGAGCAAAAAAAGAATGTCCGTGGGTGATAAGATGGCCGGCAGGCATGGGAATAAGGGGGTTATTGCAAAGATATTGCCGGAAGAGGAAATGCCATATATGGAAGACGGGACCCCTATCGAGGTAGTTTTAAATCCTCTCGGCGTTCCTTCAAGGATGAATGTAGGGCAGATACTTGAGACACATCTAGGGTGGGCCGCAAGGCTCATGGGCTTTAAGGTTGCTACACCCGTATTTGACGGTGCCAAAGAGGATGAGATAAAACTGGAATTGAAAAAAGCAGGCCTTCCTGAAACAGGGAAGGTTAGGCTCTATGATGGGTTAACCGGCGAGCCCTTTGACCAAAAGGTTACAGTAGGGTATATCTATATGATGAAGCTTGCGCACCTGGTTGATGATAAGATACACGCCCGTTCAATAGGCCCCTATTCGCTGGTAACACAACAGCCGCTTGGCGGAAAGGCGCAGTTCGGAGGACAGAGGTTTGGAGAGATGGAGGTCTGGGCCTTGGAGGCATATGGCGCCGCGTATACATTGCAGGAACTTTTAACGGTAAAGAGCGACGATGTTAGCGGGAGGACCAAGATATACGAATCTATAGTAAAGGGAGAACATTCCTTGCAGCCCGGTACGCCCGAGTCGTTTAACGTGCTGGTCAAGGAGCTGCAAAGCCTCTGTCTGGATATAAAGATGGAGCATGAGAGCGGCGTTACCGCCCCTGTCATTATCTCAAAGGAAGAACTTAAGGAAAGACGCAAAGAGCGTAAAAAGGCAAAGAGAAAGAAAAAATAGGAGGGCTATAAGCTGCAAACTGTAAGCAAAGTTCATGTTGGTGTTATAGATAAGGGTTTTTCTTACAGCTTACGGCCTATAGCTTAAAACTGAAGATATGCTAAAGCAAGAGACGAATTCATTTGATTCAATATCGATAAAGATTGCTTCTTCCGAGGTTATCAGGTCGTGGTCGAAGGGAGAGGTTAAGAAACCGGAGACTATCAATTATAGGACATTGAGGCCGGAAAAAGACGGGCTTTTTTGTGAGAAGATATTCGGGCCTACGCGCGACTGGGAATGCAGCTGCGGTAAATATAAACGCATAAAGTATAAAGGTATTGTATGCGATCGCTGCGGCGTAGAGGTAACCCTCTCGAAGGTGAGACGCGAAAGGATGGGACATATAGAGCTTGCTTCGCCATGTTCGCATGTCTGGTTTTTTAAGGCGCTGCCGAGCCGCATGGCCCTTCTTTTAAATATCGGGCTCCGCGATCTGGAAAGGATTATATATTACGAGGAATATATTGTCATTGAGCCGGGCGACGCCCCCTTAAAGAAAAAGGAACTTTTAAGCGAAGAGAAGAAGAGACAATATGAAGAGGAATACCCCGGTAAGTTTAAGGTCATGATTGGCGCAGAGGCTATACGCGAGCTCTTGAAGGAGCTAAACCTTAATGAATTGATCTCAAAGCTCAAGCAGCAGCTCCATGAACAAAAGTCAGAGCAGTCAAAGAGGAAGATACTAAAAAGGTTAAAGACGATGGAGGCCTTTAATAAGTCCGGCAATAAGTCCGAATGGATGGTGATAGATGTTGTGCCTGTTATACCGCCTGATTTGAGACCCCTTGTTCCTCTTGAGGGGGGCAGGTTTGCGACAAGCGATTTGAATGATCTCTACAGACGTGTTATAAATCGTAATAATCGCCTTAAAAAGCTCCTTGAACTCAAGGCCCCTGATATTATCGTCAGGAACGAGAAACGCATGCTGCAGGAGGCCGTAGACGCATTGTTCGATAATGGAAGACATGGCCGTCCTGTCACGGGCCCTGCAAATAGAGCGCTTAAATCTCTCAGCGATATGTTAAAAGGCAAACAGGGCAGGTTCAGGCAGAACCTGCTTGGAAAGAGGGTAGATTATTCCGGCAGGTCTGTTATCGTTATAGGTCCCGAATTAAGGTTATGGGAGTGCGGCCTTCCAAAGAAGATGGCCCTGGAACTCTTTGAGCCGTTTATTATTAAAAAGTTAAAGGAAAAAGGCTTTGTGCATACGATAAAGAGCGCGAAGAGGATGGTCGAAAAGGCGCGTCTCGAGGTATGGGATATACTGGATGAGGTCATAAAGGATCATCCCATTTTGCTGAACAGGGCGCCTACCCTGCACAGACTTGGCATACAGGCCTTTCAACCGATACTTATCGAAGGTAAGGCCATCAGGATACACCCGCTCGTATGCACTGCATTCAATGCTGATTTTGACGGTGACCAGATGGCAGTCCATGTGCCTCTTTCCATGGAGGCGCAGATGGAGTCAAGGCTTATAATGCTGGCCTCTAATAATATCTTTTCTCCCTCGGACGGTAGGCCTATTATAACCCCTACCCAGGATATAGTGCTCGGTTCTTATTATTTGACTCAGGAAAAATCCAATCAGAGAGGAGAGGGCAGGGTCTTCGCAGATATCTCCGAGGCGGAGATCGCTCTTCAAGACAACGAAATAGACCTGCATGCGAAGATTAAAATAAGGATTGATGGAGAGATCGTAGAGACAACGCCGGGGAGGGTGGTTTTTAATAGGATACTCCCCGAGGGTATGCCGTTTGTGAATATCGTGCTTGAAAAAGCGAATCTTAGCAGGGTGATATCGGATTGCTATAAATCTTTTGGCCACGATGTTACAGTGAGGCTTCTGGATAGCGTGAAAAAGATAGGTTTTGAATATGCCACGCTGGCCGGCCTTTCGATATCTATCGACGACCTTCACATCCCGGTTGACAAGAAAAAAATGGTGGCGGCCTCTAAGAAAGAGGTTAATTCGGTGGAGGATCAATACAAGAAGGGGATTATAACGGAGCGTGAAAGATATAATAAGATCGTTGATATCTGGACTCATGCGACAGATAAGATATCAGATCTATTGTTCAAGGGGCTGGATGCATTCAATCCGGTGTTCATGATGGCAAATTCCGGTGCAAGGGGTTCCAAACAGCAGATAAGACAACTTTCAGGTATGAGAGGATTGATGGCCAAACCATCAGGGGAGATCATAGAGACGCCTATTACGGCTAATTTCAGAGAGGGTTTAACCGTACTGGAATATTTCATTTCCACTCACGGGGCCAGGAAGGGCCTCGCTGATACTGCGCTTAAGACAGCCGATTCAGGATATCTTACAAGGCGGCTTGTTGATGTGGCGCAGGATGTTATTATTAGAGAGCATGACTGCGGAACATTGAACGGGATATTGGTAGGTGCAATAATCGAGGCAGACGAAGAGGTCGTTCCTCTGAGGGAAAGGATAATAGGGAGGGTTGTTGTAGACAGCATAGTAGATATTATTACTGACAAGACCATTATTAAGGCAGGAAGCGAGATAGACTGGGATGCTGCTAAGCGCATAGAATCGGCAGGCATAGAGAAGATACGGATCAGGAGTGTTTTAACCTGTGAAACAAAATATGGTGTTTGCGCCAAGTGTTATGGTACAGATTTGGCGAGGGGTAAGATAGTTGAACTCGGTACCGCCGTCGGCATAATTGCTGCACAGTCAATAGGAGAACCGGGCACTCAGCTTACTATGCGGACATTCCATATAGGCGGGACGGCATCCAGGATTGTCGAGCAGTCATTTATAAAATCAAAATTTAAGGGTTTGATTAAATACCACAATCTTAAAACGGTTAAACAGGAATCAGGGGATACTATAGTTTTAAACCGTAACGGCCAGATAAGCATAAATGACGACAGCGGACGGGAACTGGAAAAATATACAGTGCCTTCAGGTTCCATTATATCCATTGCCGATGACCAGGAGATTGATAAGAATGTTATTTTCGTGAAATGGGACCCATACACCTCTCCTATATTGACGGAGGTCAGTGGAAAGGTGAGGTATGAAGACATTGTAGAAGAGATCACAATGGTCGAAGAAGTGGATGAGGCAACAGGCATTGCCGGACGTGTAATCATAGAGCATAGAGGTGAATATCATCCCCAGATAGTCATAGAAGATGATAAGAAAGAGGTGCTGGCGTTATATCCTATACCTGCAGGTGCACACATAGTCTGCCAGGATGGTGCCCATATAAAGGCAGGAGAGTTAGATCTGAAGAGCGGCGAGG
>CAJVXD010000029.1 GCA_913009675.1 uncultured bacterium
CCCCTACACGACGCTCTGCCGATCTAGGTGATGTAATAAATGATCCAATAGCAAACCTGGTGATTGCACAGATGCTTTTTCTCCAGCAGGAAGACCCTGACAGGGACATAAATATCTATGTCAATACCCCGGGCGGGATCGTAACGGCCGGTCTGGCAATATACGATACCATGCAGTTTGTAACGCCGGATATCTGCACATATTGCATGGGGCAGGCGACGAGTATGGGCGCGCTGCTTCTTACGGCAGGGACAAAGGGTAAACGTATGGCCCTGCCCAATTCGCGCGTGATGATACATCAGCCATGGGGCGGGGTCCAGGGCCAGGCATCGGATATAAATATACAGGCTAAGGAGATATTAAAGATGCGCGACAGGATTAATGAAATAATCGCAGAACATACTGGTCAGGACTTAAAGAAGGTAGAAAAAGATACAGATAGGGATTATTTTATGAGTGCTCAAGAGGCAAAGGATTACGGTCTTATTGATGAAGTGATAGCCAAGACGAAGAAGAAAGAATAATCCCCGGCCTGGTCGAACAATAGTAACTTTACACCTGAAGCCGGGTTTTAAGTGTAAAGTTGTTGCTGAGGCATAATCAAGAGGTATCCTTATGAACAATTATTTACTTACACCGGGCCCGACCCCTGTGCCGCCTGAGGCACTGGAGGCGATGGCCAGGCCTATAATACATCACAGGACACCGCAATTTCAGGCGATCCTGAAAGAAGTAGAAGAAGGTCTAAGGCATATCTTTCGGACAAAAGCCCCGGTTCTTATTTTTTCATCAAGCGGCACAGGCGCGATGGAAGGGGCTATCGCAAGCCTTCTTTCGCCCGGCGATAAGGCCATAGTTGTAAGAGGCGGGAAATTTGGAGAAAGATGGGGTGAGCTATGCACGGCATACGGAATAGAGTTTATCCCTATAGATATTGAGTGGGGAAGGTCGGTCGACCCGAAGGATATCGAAAGAATATTGAAGGAAGGCGGATCAGGGATAAAGGCGGTTTATACGACACTCTGCGAAACCTCGACAGGTGTGGCGACAGATATAGAGGCTATAGCAAAGATAACAAAGGATACGCAGGCAGTCCTGGTCGTAGATGCCATAAGCGCCTTAGGGGCGGTCCCGCTTAAAACAGATAAGTGGGGCATTGATGTGGTGGTGGCAGGTTCCCAGAAGGGATTGATGTCCCCGCCGGGACTAGCCTTTGTCAGTTTGAGCCGGAAGGCCCTGGATATGGCCGAAAGATCAAGGCTGCCGAAATATTATTTTGATTTTGTAAAACATAAGAAGTCCATCGAGAAAAACGATACGCCCTATACCCCTGCAGTAAATCTTATTATTGGTATAAGAGAGGCCTTGAGGCTTATTAAGGAAGAAGGGCTCGAGAATGTATTGAATAAACACAAGCGGCATGCCCGGGCCGTAAGGAGGGCCATGGGTGCGCTCGGTTTGAAACTCTTTGCGCCGGATACATACTCTGATGCAGTTACGGCCGTCAGGGTCCCTGAGGGTATCGATGGGGCCAGGCTCGTAAAGACAATGCGGGATAACTATGGCATAGCTATTGCAGGGGGTCAGGCCCGGTTAAAAGGGAGGATATTCAGGATAGCCACAATGGGCTATATAACCGCAGATGATTTGAAGAAAGGTATAGAAACCTTAGAGACAGTACTTGCGGAGATGGGGTATAAGTTTGAGAAAGGCTCAGGGGTCAAGGCGTTTGAGGAAACATTAAGATAAATCCGAATTACGGATTTAATATAGTAGAAACTCCCTGCTTCTAAAGGCGGGGATGAAAGCAGTTTGTTTCAGGCAGGGGAACAGGGTGTTGAAGGCTTCTTTATTTTGCGGAACATATAATCAACGAACGACGAAAAAGATTGCCTGTCAAAATAAAACAGAACAGTAAGGGTCACATCCGTAAGGATATGGGAATCTACGGAAGGAGATTTTTATGTTTAAGATATTAATTACTGATTCACTGGCACAGGAAGGGATAGAGATACTCAAAAAGGTAAAGGAATTCCAGGTGGATGTTAAGTTAAAACTCCCCCCGGGAGAATTGAAAAAGGTTATAAAGGGTTATGACGCACTTTTGATACGCAGCGGCACAAAGGTTACAAGAGATATTATCGAAGCTGCGGATAGATTAAAGGTAATAGGGAGGGCAGGCGTAGGACTTGACAATGTAGATCTAAAGGCTGCCTCCAAGCGCGGTATTATCGTAATGAATACGCCTGGCGGGAATACCATTTCTACTGCGGAACATACCATGTCACTTATCCTTGCGCTTTCAAGGAATATAGCCGCGGCTAATAGCTCTACCAAGAAAGGAGAATGGGAAAGAAAGAAGTTTATGGGCGTAGAGTTATATGGCAAGGTGCTTGGTATCGTGGGGCTCGGGAGGGTAGGAAGCGAGGTCGTAAAGAGGGCAAATTCCTTTGGCATGAAGGTGCTTGCGTATGACCCATTTTTATCTTTAGAAAAGGCAAAGGAGTTGAGTGTCGAATCAGTTGGGTTAAAGGATCTATTTAAACGCGCAGATTATATTACTGTCCATACGCCGATGACGGATGAAACGAGGCACATCATAGATAAAAAGGCAATGAGACAGATGAAGGACGGGGTGCGCATTATAAATTGTGCCAGGGGCGGCATAGTAGATGAAAAGGCACTCCTTGAATCTATAAAGAACGGGAAGGTTGTAGGTGCGGCCCTCGATGTTTATGAAAAAGAGCCGCCTGCTAAAGACAGCCCTCTTTTTAAGTGCGACGAGGTTCTGTTGACCCCGCATCTTGGCGCTTCTACGGAGGAGGCGCAGATTAATGTGGCCATTGATATTGCCGGCAGTGCACGGGATGCGCTCCTGGGCTGCGGTATAAGGAATGCAGTCAATGCGCCGTGCATAGATATGGAACTTTATAAGGTCCTCCGGCCCTACGTAGCGCTATGTGAAAAGATAGGCTCGCTTGCCTCGCAGATTTCAAAGGGCAGGATCCTGAAGATAGACATAAAGTATTCCGGTGATATTGCAAGATATTCTTCTTCCCCTCTTACAGTGGCCGTGGTTAAAGGCGCCCTCGCGCCTGCCTTACAGGAGACGGTGAATTATGTAAATTCGCTTATTGTGGCCAGGGAAAGAGGGATAAGGATAGAGGAATCAAAATCAACTGAACTGGAAGAGTATGCAAACCTTATTACGGTCGAGGTAAAGACCGATAAGACTTCACGGTCTGTCACAGGCACCATGTTTACCAAAAAGGACGCCAGGATCGTGAAGATAGACGAGTTTCATGTCGATGCTATTCCCGAAGGCTATATGTTGGTGGCCCATAATATCGATGTCCCCGGTATTATCGGTAAGATAGGGGTAATATTAGGGGACAGCAATATAAACATCGCTGCAATGACATTCGGCCGGGAGAGGCCCGGCGGAAAGACGCTTTCTGTGCTCAATGTGGACAGCGCCATTCCCGAGAAGGTGCTGGACGAGATAAGGAAGGCAAGGAATATACTGGATGCGAAGCTGATAAAACTCTAATCCCAAAGCTCGAAAAAGGTGAGGATACTTATATGAAAAAAAATAAAATCTACATTGTAGATGTAACCAACAGGGATGGGGTGCAGACCTCCAGACTTGGTCTTGCCAAACTCCAGAAGACAATTATCAATGTCTTATTGAATGATATGGGGATTTACGGGAGTGAGTTTGGTTTTCCCGTTACGCGCCACGAGACAAATTATCTGAACGCCAATCTCAGGCTTGTGCGCAAGGGGGTCTTAAAGCCGATTGTCCTCACCGGTTGGGTTAGGGCTGTCAAGAAGGACGTAAGGCGGGCATTGGAACTGACCAATGTCGAGAACCTTAACCTTTCTATATCCACGTCGGAACAGATGACCCGTGGAAAATTCCTCGGAAAGAAGACTCGCGATGATGTTTTAAATATGATGACAGAGGCGCTGGATTACGCGAAGAAAAGGAAACTAAAGACAGTCGGGGTAAACGCCGAAGATGCCTCCAGGACCGACATGGCATTTCTTATAAGATTTGCAAAATCAGCAAGGGACCACGGCGCAGACCGGAAAGATATTGTGATACACTCGGTTATGATGACCCGTTCAGTATTTATAAAAGGGTAAGGATCCTTGCGAATGAGGTAGGGTTGCCGATAGAGCTTCATTGTCACAATGATCTCGGGATGGTAGTCGCATGTTCTGTGGCTGGGGCAAAGGCAGCAATTGACGAAGGGTGTGACGCATACATAAATACCACTATCAACGGAATGGGGGAGCGGGCCGGCAATGCGGATCTCGTTTCCGTAATACTCGCGCTTAAGTTTTCAAGCGGGTTAAAAAAGAAGTATCATCTTGATGAGAGGGTAAAGCTCGACCATGCCTGGAAGATTGCGAAGTATGCCGCCTATGCATTTAAGGTGGCTATACCTGTAAATCAACCGGGGGTTGGTGCTAATGCATTCGCGCATGAAAGCGGGATCCACGCAGACGGCGCGTTAAAAGACAGGCGCAATTATGAGCTCTATGATTTTGAGGAGCTTGGGAGAGGCGACCCGGAACTTATCGAGACAGGCAGACAGATTACCGCAGGAGAATACAGCGGTATCAAAGGTTTTAGAAACGTATACGATAAACTCGAGATAAAATTCAAGGATAACAAAGAGTCTACTAAGATACTTGAGCTCGTGAGATATGCCAACGTCCATACCCAGCAGCCTCTCACCCATGATGAGCTCAGGTTCATAGCCGGATATCCTGATATAGCTAAGCAGATTTTTACAATGAATCCGTAAGGCGGCAGAGAGTAGAAAAGGCAGGGCCAATGCGGAAGGAGATGTTCTGTGTCTTGTACGATTGTTGTTGGAGCCCAGTGGGGAGATGAGGGAAAAGGTAAGATAATAGATATCCTCGCCGCTAATGTTGATATTATTGTCAGGTATCAAGGCGGCAATAATGCCGGGCACACAGTGGTAATAGGCGACGAAGAATTTATATTGCATCTTATCCCCTCCGGCATATTGCACAGGGGGAAGCTTTGTATCATAGGGAACGGCGTTGTTATTGACCCTGCAGCGCTCTTGAGTGAGATAGAGATGCTCAGGGGCCGTGGGATAAGAGTAGATGAGAATCTCATGGTCAGCGAATCGGCTCATGTGATATTGCCCTACCATAAGGTAATAGATAAAAGGCGCGGGGCTGAGATCGGGACCACAGGAAGAGGTATAGGCCCCTGTTATGTGGATAAGATGGCGCGCTGCGGCATTCGCATGGTGGATCTGGTGAATAAAAAATGCCTTAAAAGAAAACTCACGGCAAATCTGAAGGGTTCTACAGAGTTTGATTTTGAGAAGATCTATAGACAATATATAGATTATGGTAAAAGGATGAAGGGGCGGCTTGTAAATACCTCTCTCATTTTAAACAGGGCCATCTCTAAAAACAAGCGGATCCTGTTTGAAGGCGCTCAGGGCACACTGCTGGACGTAGACCATGGCACTTATCCGTTTGTTACCTCCTCGAGTGCGGTTGCCGGAGGCGCATTGACAGGGACAGGCGTCGGGCCTACCAGGATAGACAGGGTGGTGGGGGTGGTAAAGGCGTATACTACAAGAGTAGGCGAAGGGCCGTTTCCCACGGAATTTAAAAGAGGTTTTATGGAAGATATCAGGGTCAGGGGGCAGGAGTTTGGCGCCACCACCGGCAGGCCCCGAAGGTGCGGCTGGTTTGATGTAGTCATTGTAAAACACGCAGTGATGGTTAATGGATTGAGTGAGATAGCGGTAACAAAACTCGACGTCCTGGATGAGATGGAGAAGATAAAGATTTGCACAGGCTATAGATATAAGGGCAGGATATACAGGGATTTCCCTGCGGATATCGATGTCCTGTCTTATTGCAGGCCTGTCTATGAAGAACGTAATGGCTGGATGCAGGATACGACCTCTGTAGAAAGATACAGGGATTTACCCGGGAGTGCAAAGGCATATCTTAGCCGTCTTTCAAGGCTTTTGAATATAGAGATAGGTATAGTTTCGGTAGGTTCAAAACGAAGGCAGGCATTTAGGGTTAGATAAGATAAACATTCTTCTCGACTCGGTTATTCTGCTGAAAATAGCAGAAGGTCATCACCGGAGGCGATTTTCCTGCAGCCTGGCTTAACTGGCTTAAACAATATGCTATAGTAGAAAGGGACCGTCATGTTATTTTTAGCACCTATTGCTTCGTTGATAGCAATCGTTTTTTCTGTTTTTCTTATCTTGAAGATATTGCGCTATGATGAAGGCACTGCCGAGATGCGGGATATTGCCGAGAGCGTGAGGCAAGGCGCTTATGCCTATATAAAAAGGCAGTATGCAATCGTAGGGCTTTTTTTCGCGGTGGTATTCGTTCTTTTATTCATAATGTATTTAAGGGGTTATCTTATAATCTTTGTCCCGTTTGCATTTTTGACAGGCGGGTTCTTTTCAGGGCTTTGCGGGTTTATAGGGATGAGCGTTGCCACGCGCTCGAGCGCCAGGACAGCAAACGCCGCCAGGAGCAGTCTAAATAAAGCCCTCCAGATTGCATTTTCGAGCGGGGCTGTAATGGGGCTCATGGTTGTTGGATTGGGGCTCGTGGATTTGAGCGCATGGTATTATCTATTGAGCTGGTATTATAGGGGGCTTGAAGAGGCTGTCAGGATCCAGAATATCACAAGTATTATGTTAAATTTTGGTATGGGCGCCAGCTCGATGGCGCTTTTTGCGAGGGTAGGAGGGGGGATCTTTACCAAGGCAGCTGATGTAGGGGCTGACCTCGTTGGGAAGATCGAGGCCGGTATCCCCGAAGACGACCCTCGTAATCCGGCAGTAATTGCCGATAACGTAGGAGACAATGTCGGAGATGTTGCAGGGATGGGAGCTGATTTGTATGAATCTTATGTCGGTTCAATTATTGCTACAATGGCCCTGGGTTCAGCAGCTTTTATGCGGTATGGAGAAAGTTTAAAGGGTATTACAGTACCTATGGTAATGGCAGCTGTTGGAGTGGTCGCAAGTGTTATAGGCACCTTGTTTGTTCATTCGAAGGAAAAGGCAGAACAGCATGAGCTTCTACTGGCATTGAGAAGAGGCGTCTTCGTCAGTGCAGCTATTATTGGCGTAGCTTCCTATTTCGTTATTAAGTTCATCCTGGGAATGCAATTTATAGGTATCTATTGGGCAGTTCTGTCGGGCCTGATAGCCGGGATTATACTAGGCCTTTCTACGGAATTCTTTACGTCGGAGAAATACCCTCCTACAGAAGCAGTAGCCAGATCGGCCGCCACCGGGCCCGCAACTGTTATAATAAGCGGCCTATCCGTAGGTATGCTTTCCACGGTAGTGCCGGTTCTGGTGGTCGCAGGAGCGATACTCGCAAGTTTTTATTTTTCAGGAGGTGCAGGGGATTTTAATCTTGGGCTTTACGGGGTTGGTATTGCTGCCGTAGGTATGCTCAGCACATTAGGGATAACCCTTGCGACGGATGCCTATGGTCCTGTAGCAGATAACGCCGGCGGTAATGCCCAGATGTCCAATCAGCCGCCGGAGGTCCGTAAACGCACAGATGCGCTGGATGCCCTCGGAAATACCACTGCAGCTACCGGCAAGGGGTTCGCGATAGGTTCTGCTGCGCTTTCGGCCCTCGCATTGATAGCCGCTTACAGGAACCATGTGCATCTCCTGGGCGGGAGATTAAACACGGACCTCATGAATCCGCGTCTCCTGGCAGGCCTTTTTATAGGGGGGATGCTTCCTTTTGCATTTTGTTCTCTTACGATGAGTGCGGTTGGCAGGGCGGCAGCGAGTATTATAAAAGAAGTAAGGAGGCAGTTTAGAGAGATAAAAGGCCTGATGGAGGGAAGGGAAAAGCCGGACTATGCCAATTGTGTTACTATCGTTACTAAAAGTGCACAGAGAGAGATGATCCTGCCGTCTCTTCTGGCAATATCTGCCCCTATTGTCATTGGCCTTTTAATGGGCATAGAGGCAGCCCTGGGGCTTCTCGTAGGTGCGCTTATTTGTGGTTTTGTCCTGGCTATTATGATGGCCAACGCAGGCGGGGCATGGGACAATGCTAAAAAATACATAGAGAGCGGCAAGGAAGGAGGCAGGGGGTCGGAAAGTCATAAGGCGGCTATTGTCGGGGATACGGTAGGCGATCCTTTCAAGGATACGGCAGGGCCCTCTCTGAATATATTGATTAAATTGATGTCGATGGTATCGATTGTATTCGCATCCTTTATAATGACCAACACCCTGTTCAAATAGTCTGGAAAAGCAATAAATATTTTGACTTTTGTGAAAAAAGAGGTTAAAATCAATTAAGTAACAGTTAGGAGATCCTATATTATGGCACAGGTGAGCCTTAAGAATATAACAAAGGTCTTTCAGGGCAATATAGAGGCCGTACGGGATATTTCCCTCGGTGTTGAAAATAAGGAATTTTTGGTTCTTGTAGGGCCCTCAGGCTGTGGTAAATCTACCACCTTAAGGATGATAGCCGGCCTTGAAACCATTACAAAGGGCGAGATATGGATAGCTGACAGGCTCGTGAATGATGTCCCTGCCAAGGATAGAGATATTGCGATGGTCTTCCAAAATTACGCGCTTTATCCGCATTTCTCAGTTTATGAAAATATGTCTTTTGCCCTGAGGCTGCGTAAATTCCCTAAATCCGAGATAGATATACGCGTTAAAGAGGCAGCTGATATATTAGGTATAGGCAATCTTCTTAACAGGCGGCCCAAGGAACTTTCAGGAGGGCAGAGACAAAGGGTGGCTGTGGGAAGGGCCATTGTGCGGAAACCAATGGTATTTTTGTTTGACGAACCTTTGAGCAACCTGGACGCAAAGATGCGGGTCCAGATGAGGACAGAATTAAATAAACTGCACGTAAGACTTCGCGCTACAATGATAGATCGGAAGAGCGTCGTGTAGGGAAAGAGTGTAGATCTCGGTGGTCGCCGTATCATTAAAAAAAAAACGTAAAATGATATAGAAGATCTGAGCGACCACATCACCATAGT
>CAJVXD010000030.1 GCA_913009675.1 uncultured bacterium
AGGCCCTCTATTACCTCCATAGGGGCACCGTGCGATGATATAATCACGGTGCCTTTTTTTATAGTACATATGTCCTTTATTACCTTGAGGCCTTTCTTTGAAAGGCCGCTTATAACATGAGGATTGTGTATTAAAGGGCCGAACGAATAGATATCGTCCCTACCCCGTGAATCCTTAAGCGTTTTCTCTGCTATAGTTATGGCGCGTCTTACACCAAAACAAAAACCCGAACGTCCTGATAGTTTAATCCGCATCTGATTGAGCCAAAAGTTTAAAACCTAATTTACGCCCTTTCTGAATCCTCTCTTAGTTGATTAATTGCCCTAATTACCTCTCTAGCAACATGCATATATTGTTCTTTTTTGCTTCCCGGAAATTTCTCATCAAATCTCAATGGCCTTCCAAAATATACCGAGACAGGGTTGAATCTTGGTAAAGCCGAATGTCTGGGCCATGCCTCCATTGAGCCCTTTATGTAACACGGCAATATACTCACTCCTGAGGCAACCTGTAAAAACCCTATACCTGACTTGGGGGATTGGAGCTTCCCATCCTCTGAACGAGTCCCTTCCGGAAAGATAAGAAGTGCATCGCCCTGCGACAATCTATTTAAAGCCAGCTTAAAGGCATTTATATCTCCTGTCTGGCGCTTTATGGGCGAAACTCTTACCATGTATAATATCTTTGCAAATAGCCTGAATCTAAATAGCGTATTACGCGCCAGATAATTCAACTTTCGCGGGGCACTGACCCCGACTATCATAGGGTCCAAAAAACTTACATGATTAGGCGCCACAATCACAGGCCTGTCTTCAGGAAGGAAATTCTCCCTGCCAAATACTTTAATCCTAAAACATATTTTAAAGAGCAAGGATAATATGAATCGCGCAATCGTATAAAACATTTTAAACTATGAGCTACGAGCTAAGAGCTAAGAGCTGAACGTTTAGCTCATAGCTTTTAGCTCATAGTCGCTTAGATAGCATCTCTAACAGCCTTCGCCCTCTTTAGTAATTTCAAAAGTTCCCGGCTATTATTACCCTTTAATGCTTTCTCTATCTTCAATAATTCCTTTTTAAATACCTTTATGTCCCTGGCTATATTGTCTCTGTTCGTAACAAATATATCCCTCCATAACCAAGGACTGCCGGAGGCAATTCTAGTAACGTCCTTAAAACCACCTGCTGCTAAATCCAGCTCTCTTTTACCACAGGTATTAGAAACAGCGACGGCTGCAGCATGGGGAAGGTGGCTTAACCTTGAAATCACCCTATCATGCCTCTCAGGACTCATGATCTCGGTCTTCATTCCTAACTTAGTCCAGAATTTTCCTACCTTGGTTAAGGCCCCGGCATTGGTGCGAGGGGTCTTTGTCAAGATGCAATATGCACCTTTAAATAGGTCCTTGTCACTATAGGTCACGCCTGAGAGTTCAGAACCGGCCAGAGGATGGCCCCCTATAAAATCCACACCATCGGACAAGACCTGCTCAATGTCCCTGACAATGACATTCTTTGTACTGCCGACATCCGTTATTATCGCTCCTTTTTTAAGATACCGTGATATAGAAGTCAGTATATCTATAATCTTTAAAACCGGCGCAGCTACTATAATAAAATCTGAATCCCTTACCCCTTTCCTTAAATCCAGGGTGGCGCGGTCAACTACACGAAGGGCCCTTGCACGTCGAATCGTACTGCGTCTTCGGGAGACCCCAACAATCTCTCCTGCAAGATGCTTCTCTCTTATCGCCAGGCCAAGAGAACCACCGATTAAACCAAGACCGATTATTGTTACGCGTTTAAATAAGCTCATAGCTTATAGCTCATGGCTCATAGCTCAGGCAGCTCATAGTTAAATTTTATCCCTATGAGCTATCAGCTATGAACTAAGAGCTAATTATATCTCCCTCCCCACTGCCTTTGCCACTGCCCCCAACCCCTTCATCATCGCATCAAATTTCCCGGGCAATAAAGACTGGACTCCGTCAGAATAAGCCTCCTCCGGATTTATATGCACCTCCACAATCACCCCGTCAGCACCTGCTGCTATTGCCGCCCGCGACATGGCAGAAACCAAGTCCCATTTTCCCGTGCCATGGCTGGGGTCCACAATAACAGGGAGGTGGCTTAATTTTTTTATAAGCGGGACTGCATTTAGGTCAAGCGTAAACCTGGTAGCATCCTCAAATGTCCTGATACCCCTCTCACAAAGTATACAGTTAAAATTCCCGCTTGAAAGAACATACTCCGCAGACATCAAGAATTCTTTTATAGTAGCTGATATCCCTCTCTTCAGGAGCACCGGCTTTTTGGAAAGGCCGACCTCCTTCAGGAGATTAAAATTCTGCATGTTCCTTGCACCTACCTGTAATATATCAGTATATCTTTCAACCAATGGGACATCCCTTGTATCCATAACCTCTGTAACAATCCGAAGGCCTGTCTCCTTCTTCACTGCTGCTAAATGCCTCAAACCCTCCTCTCCCAACCCCTGAAAACTATAAGGGGATGTCCTGGGTTTAAATGCGCCTCCTCTTAAGATCGTGGCGCCGGAGTTTTTAACAGCTCTCCCTATGCTCATCAGGGCCTCAAGGTTCTCTACGGAACAAGGTCCTGCCATAACAACAATCTTTTTGCCGCCGATCCTCACTCCATCTGCATCTACTACACTATTAGCGCCCTTGAATTCCCTTGAAACCAGCTTATAGGGTTTAAGGATAGGCATTACCTTCTCAACGCCAGGGTATACCTCCAGGGACTCTATTCGTAAAACATCCTCTTCTCCTATAACACCTATGATGGTGCGGTCAACGCCCTGCGACACCATTGGCTTCAGGCCAAGATTATTAACCTTGGTTATTATGTGGTCAATCTGTTCCTTTGTCGCATCAGGCCGCAGAACTATGATCATATAAACTCCTTAGTAGCCTTTAGCTATCATCTCTCAGTAGCTGAAGGCTGATGGCTGATAACTATTACGCAATTATTTTCTTTAGCTCTTTAATAAACCGCCTGTTTTCCTTTTCTCTCCCAACTGTAACTCTGATAAATGTATCCATGTCCCATGCCTTCATATTGCGCACAATGATGCCCTTCTTCAAAAGCCTCTTAGAAAGCTGTTCGGCATCCTCCCCGGCTTCAAACAACACAAAATTAGTAACGCTTGGGATATAGCGCAATCCCAGTTTCTTAAACTCACTATATAAAAACCGCCGCCCTTTCTCTGTCATCCTCTTTGTCTTTGATAAAAATCCCCTATCCTTCAGGGCTGCAAGAGCAGCTACCTGTGCCAGTGAATTTACGTTGAAGGGGTCCCTGACACATTCCATATATTTAATTATCTCCGGGTTAGAAACGCCGTAACCAACCCTCAAGCCTGCAAGTCCGTAAGACTTAGAAAAGGTCCTCGTTGTAATTACTCTATTCCTTGAGATATAATCCATGCCGTTCGGATAATCCCTTTCCGCAACAAAGTCAAAATACGCCTCATCTAAAAAAACTATGACCGAATCAGGAAGGCCCTTAAGAAATGCCTCCAGTTCATATCTCGTGACATAGGTGCCGTTAGGATTGTCAGGATTTGCAATAAAGACAATCCTGGTATTTTTGGTTATCGCGGCCTTCATCGCCTTCAGGTCATATTTGAAATACCTGGTGGGTACTTTTTTTATCCTTGCCCCCTGGATCTTAGATGCTATCTCATATATCAAAAAGGTAGGCCTGGCTACGACTACTTCGGCACCTTCGTTCACAAAGGCCCGTAATGCCAGAACGATTAATTCGTCTGAACCATTGCCAAAGACCAACTGCTCCGGCCTAACCTTCAACCTCTTTGATAGGGCCTGCCGCAGGTAAAAACACCCGTCCTCAGGATATCTATTTATACAAGAAAGATTCTTTTTTATAGCTGCTACCGCCTTTGGGGAGGGACCAAAGGGATTCTCGTTGGATGCCATCTTAATAACATCCCTTAAGCCCAGCGCCCTTTTTACTTCTTCAATAGGCTTGCCGGGTTTGTATGGTTTTATGTTTAATATAGATTTACGCGGTAACATATTAAGGTTAAGATTAAGGCTAAGGCTGAGGTTAACTTAACCTTAGCCTAAACCTTAACCTTTCTCTAATTTCCTGTTGGATACGACCCTAATATCTTCAAATAATTACACTGCCTTTTCAATCCCCTCACTGCCTTCTTGACATTCGCATCCTGATAATGACCTAACATATCCAGGAAGAAATAATATTCCCATGCCTTTCTTTTAGAGGGCCTGGATTCTATCTTTGTAAGATTAACCCTGTTTCTTTTGAAAGGCGTTAACATGTCATGCAACCCCCCGGCCCTGTCCTTTGCGGAAAACATTATAGAGGTCTTATCCTTCCTGGTAGGAGAGGGGGCATACTTCCCTATGACCAAGAAACGAGTCACGTTGTCAGAACTGTCCTGTATGTCCCTTGCGATTATTCTAAGCCTGAATCTCTGTGCTGCCAATACGCTCGCTATCGCACATGCCTTACTTTCCTTTGAGGCAAGTTGAGAGGCCTTGCTAGTCGTAGAGACCTCTATCAATTCTGCATTACGCAGATGAGAATCCAGCCACACCCTGCACTGGCCAAAGACCTTTGGATTCGAATATATCCTCCTCACGGACTTGATATTGCATTTACCTATAAGATTGAGGGATATCTCCAGGAGTACCTCAGAACATATCTTCAAATCCGAATTCATAAACATATCGAGCGTGTGACTCACTGCGCCTTCTATAGAATTTTCTACAGGGACCACGCCGTAATCTGACCTCCCAACCTCCACCTCTCTGAAAACCCCGGTGATACTGTTGCATGAAGAATAACCTACCTGGCTGCCGAATTTTTTTATAGCCGCCTGATGCGTAAATGTTGCCTCAGGACCAAGATACGCTATCCTTAAACCCTTTTCAAGGGCAAGGGATGAGGACATAATCTCTCTATATATCGCCTTTAGCGCGCTCTCCGTAAGCGGCCCTTTATTCTTATCCAAAATATTCTTATAAATCTGGGCCTCCCGATTAGGGACATATACACCGCTTCCGCTACGTTTCTTCAGCCTGCCCACCTCCTTGACTGCTGATGCCCTTTGATTTAAGAGCAAGATGATCTCTCTATCAATGCCATCTATTTTCCTGCGAAGACTGCTTAGCCTCATCTATTTACCCTCCATATAAAATTCCAGATAAATCCCGGATTTCAATTACCGAAATTCCAAACTATTCAGCTCATCCTATGTGTTTTGGTCATTAGAATCTACTTGGGATTCGGTGCCTGGAATCTGGGAATTTAACATACCACTTTGTCTACCTTCACCTGAGTCATCTATCTCCTTATCTTCCTTCCTCAAATGTTCCGGTAGCTCGATATCCTTCTCCGTAATATTAAACTCTTCCAATTTCGGTAATTCCTTAAGAGAGCTCAGCCCAAAATATTGCAGGAATTCAGAGGTCGTACCGTATAATATGGGCCTCCCGATTGTCTCCTTCCTGCCCACAATCCTGACAAGATTCTTTTCTATAAGCGTCTTTAAGACCCCATCTACATTTACACCCCTTATACTTTCGATCTCGGGCTTTGTCACAGGCTGTTTATACGCTATTATTGCCAGTGTCTCAAGGCTGGGCTTGCTAAGCCTATCTGAACCGGATGTCTTATATAATTTCTTGAGCCATGGAGACAGGACAGGATCGGTTACTATTTGAAAACCTCCCGCAATCTCCTTTATCCTAAAGGCCCTGCCTGTTCGTTCATACTCCGCTGACAATTCAGAGATGATATCCTGTATCTCTGCCCCCCCGGATTCCTCCAGTGCCCCTTTTATCTCATTTATAAATAAGGGCTTATCGCTAACGAAAAGCATTGCCTCGATAATATTTTTTGCCTGATCTCTATGCATAATAACAATATTATTCGAACAAAGTCGAAAACTATTTCACCCTCAACCTGTGTTTCTCGTTCTGTCTTATCTCTATCTCTCCAAAACTTTCCCTCTGGACCATCACGATCTCCTTCAATCTTATAAGCTCCAATACTGCAAGAAATGTGGCTATAATCTCCAGCTTGCCTTTGCTGCCCTTAAAAAGTTCCGATAGATAGAGGATCGACCTCTCTATCAGCATATGTAAGAGGTCGTGGACCTTCTGTTCTACCGTAAACTCATCCTTTACTATCTCCTGAAAGACCTCCTTCGGGACATCCTTTAATACCCTCGTAAGTGCGGTTATCAGATCGAATAAACTTGCCTCAAAGAATCTTTCCTCAGGGGCCTCTTCAAAAAGCGTGGATCGTGTAAACATCTCCTTCCGCCGACCCTCTAAATCCTGAAGAACACCTGCCGCTTCTTTAAATCTCTTGTATTCAAGAAGACGCCTTACAAGTTCCTCCCTGGGATCTTCTTCGACCTCCGGCACTATCTCTTTTTCCTCAAGAGGCAGGAGCATCTTACTCTTTATATGTATAAGGGTGGCGGCCATAACTAAGAATTCGCCAGCAATATTTAAATCCAGCATACGCATCAATTCAATATACTCAAGATATTGCTCGGTGATGCTGGCAATGGGGATATCGTATACATCTATCTCGCTCTTTTTTATGAGATAGAGCAAGAGATCCAACGGCCCTTCAAATACCTCGAGCTTTACTTTATATGACATAATTCTATAATAACCCTACTGCCTTTCTGACTCCGGTCATCGTCTCAGACGCAACCTTACTAGCCTTCTTTGCGCCTTGTTTTAAAATATCGCAGATCTTACCTCTATCCTTCAATAGTCTCTCTCTCTTCTTCCTTATATCAGCCAGATAATCTGAGATCATGCCTGCAAGACCCCTCTTGCATTCAGTGCAGCCTACCTTTGCCTTTATGCAGTATTCATGCACCTCTGGCGCATAATCTTTCTTGAACAAACTATAATAGGTACAGACATTGCACTTGTCCGGGTGGCCCCTGTCAGTCAGTTTTATCCTTTCAGGATCAGTGAACATCCGGGCACATTTACTCATTATCGTTTCATGCGAATCTCCAAGCGCAATGAAATTACCATGCGACTTGCTCATCTTTCTGGCATCTATACCAAGGAGCTTCGGTGTTTTCGTGAGGACCGGTTCTATTTCAGAAAAAGTATTGCCGTATAAACCGTTAAACTTTGCTGCAATATCATTTGTCAGTTCAAGATGCGGAAGCTGGTCTTTTCCCACAGGGACCGCATTTGCCTTATACAATAAGATATCGGCAGCCTGTAAAACCGGATATCCTAAAAAACCATAAGTATGGAGATGCCTGGACGAAAGTTCCCTTAACTGCTCCTTGTAAGTAGGACAACGCTCAAGCCAGCCCAGCGGGACAAAATTTGAAAAGACCATATATAATTCCAGGTGGTCTCTTACATGCGATTGCACAAATATCGTGCTCCTTTGAGGATCAAGGCCTGCTGCTATCCAATCTGCTGCGCATTCTATAGTATAGCCAGCCAGCCTTGAAGGGTCCTCGTATTCGCTCATCAGGGCATGCCAGTCCGCTATCATAAAAAAAGACTCGTACTGGTCCTGCAGCCTTACCCAGTTATCCAGCACTCCGAATAAATGGCCCAGATGTAAGGGGCCTGTAGGCCTCATTCCGCTTAAGATACGCTTCTTCATCTTCGATTATTCATAAAACACATGCTGGTGAACGGATAACCGTAAACCGTTCACCGTAAATCTTTCGCCAATGTCGATATTTACTTGAGCCTCCGGGCAACCTTTTTTATCTCAACCACCTCTATGATATCACCTTTCTGAACATCCTTGAATTCAAGACTAATGCCGCACTCAAAACCCTCCCTGGCCTCCTTTATATCATCCTTCAAATGCTTCAGCGAACTTATCTTACCTTTAAAAATAACCTCTTTATCTCTTATAAGTTTACAAGCAGCATTGCGCGGTATAGCGCCTTTTGCCACAAAACACCCCGCCACAATGCCCACCCTGGAAACCTTGAAGACCTGCCTTATCTCTGCCCTGCCCAGGAATGCCTCTTCTACAATCGGTTCAAGCATCCCTTCCATAGCGGCCTTCACATCATTCACCGCCTCGTAGATGATATTATAGATCCTTACCTCTACGCCCTCCTGTTTAGCAAGGGCCCTGGCCTTGGGCATTATATCCACGTGGAATCCAACTATCACTGCATTAGAGGCAGACCCCAGCATAATATCTGATTCATTGATATTGCCTACCTGAGCGTGAATCACCAACAGCCTTATATCCCCTGTAGATAGTTTTTCGAGTGAATCTTTAATCGCCTCGAGAGAACCACCCACGTCTGCCTTTATAATAATCCTCAGCTCTTTGACCTCGCCATGTTTAATCCTCTCGTAAAGCTCCTCCAGACTTATCTTTTGTGAGCTTGCGTCGAGTTTTTTCTTCTCCTCCTTAAGGCGTTTGGAAGCAGCAATATCCCTTGCTCTCTTTTCGTCGCTAACCACATAAAATCTTTCCCCTGCCAAGGGCACCCCTGAAAGACCAAGTATCTCCACGGGTTTTGATGGACCCGCCTCATGGATCCTATGGCCCTTGTCATCCAGCATTGCCTTTATCCTGCCGTAATGCAGGCCTACCATAACTACGTCACCAACCTTGAGGGTACCCCTTGAAATAAGGACCGTTGCCAACGGGCCTTTTCCCTTGGAAAGCTCCGCCTCTACGACCACGCCGTTAGCGGGCCTATCGGGGTCTGCCCTTAATTCAAGCATCTCCGCCTCCAAAAGAAGCATCTCCAAAAGTTCATCTATGCCCTGCCCTGTCTTGGCCGAAACGCCCACCGTAATCGTCTTGCCTCCCTAATCTTCAGGGGCCAGATCGAGCTCGGCCAATTGTTTCTTAACCCTGTCGATATTGATATTCTGTTTGTCTATCTTATTTATCGCGACTACTATCGGAACCTCTGCGGCCCTCGCATGGTCAATGGCTTCTATAGTC
>CAJVXD010000031.1 GCA_913009675.1 uncultured bacterium
CTCTTTCCCTACACGACGCTCTTCCGATCTCGACCTGAATTTAGGGTGTTCTTAATAAGGATCTTATCAAATCCAGCTTTAATAATTTCCGCGTAGCTGGCAAGGCCGCCTCTTTTTTTAAGAAAACTTATAAGACCCATCTCTCTATCATTCATAAGTAACTCCTAATGCTATACACTTATTAATAAGTGTATAGCATTAGGGAGGAAAAGTCAAGGGCTATTTTGTAATATTTCCCTCAAACAACTGGTTTTCAATTCCTTCTTTAAAAAATCTATTATAAACCCGTCGATGCGTTTCCAGATGTAAGAAATGAATTTAACAGGATTGGGATTTCCTTTTTTATCGCGATAATCAAGATCATAGGTTTTAATCTTTTCATACGCAATAAGAATAGCTTCTTCCAGCATCTCTTTTCCAAATCTCCGGATTAAGGTAGGAAATGCTACTTTATGAATCCTGAATATTAAAAAGCCTATATGACGGAGGATAATTTCGTCTCTACTTTTCTTAGAGCCTTTCTGGGCTTTTGATATTAAGCGTCTTTCTTCGGACAAAGAAAGTTTTGGGTATTGTCGTATGATGTCACGGTAGAATTTCCACATGTTTTAATCGGCTTCTTCATTATTTCTTGTCCAAATTAATATTCATGCCTATTGCTTTTTTACCCTGGACATCTAACCAGATTTCGTCATGCAGCGCCTTGTGTTTTTCAGATATAGCATCATATATCGTCTGCGTTTCAATTTTTCTGCCCTTTTTGTATCGTCCGAAGTTAATCTGCATGTTCAAAGATTCCGGAGATTCAAACAATTTAATTTTCATCCTGCCAAATTTTACTAGTTTCTTTTTCATATATACCTCCGCTAGTTTTAAATCTTTCCAAACAGTTAATAATATACAATAAGTGGCTATTATTGCCAAGCTAAAACAATACCTCTCTCTTTCTCAAAGAGAGAGGTTTATGAAATTATCAGCCAAAATATCGGATATTCCATTTAACGGCTCCATAAAATAAGCAAAATAATCGCTAAAATGGCCGTTAAATGGCACGTCTCGAATATCGGCGAATTTAGAGATAAAGAGAGGCTATTTTCGGAGAAATTCTCTCGATTATGAAAAATCTGCAGTATTTTTGAAAGAGAGAGGTATTGAATAAATCAGAATTTTTTATAATATACCCTAAGTGTTTGACCCCTTTGGAGATAAAAAAGCCTGACTTTTTGGGTCAGGCTCTTTTCTCGCAACTCATTTAATTACAATAAGTTACGATATATTTGGCTCCCCCGCGAGGACTCGAACCTCGGACAACGTGGTTACACTCTGACTCCGATTACTCGGAGAGTCGGACTATACCTTTGCCATAGCCATTTCTGGCTTTAGGCAGCGAGTGTCTAGTCTCTGCACCTTCCCTGAAAATTTCGGGGCTTGGCTCAGGATTGACCCAGTTTCATGGGCTTTCCCTGAATTTACTCGCTTTTCCACTCTAGAGTTTCCTCTAGAGGCTGCTAACTTTACATGAAGTTCTCGATGACAATTGGCACATACAATTACGCACTTATCTAATTCTTCCATTACTTTCTTCCAGCTTCTGGTATATCCTTTTGCGGATATTCCAAAATCTTTACTAGAAGTATTCTTGTGATGGAACTCGAGTGCTTCTATGCATCGATCATAACCACATATCTCACATTTGCCGCCTTTATACTCGACTGCCATAAGTCTGACTTTTTTACGTCTTGCATAAACGGCTCGTATCAAATATTGACGACGATCGCTGTATCGTCTTTTCTCGACCTTTGCCAATAGTCACCTCCTTTCTTCATGTTACGAAGCGTTTTGCGCTCGCTTCGTTCGCGCACAGCCACGCGCTCTACCAACTGAGCTACAGGGGAGTGTAATTTTATAAAGAACTGCTTCTTCTCGACTCCGGCCTCGCTTTGCTCGCGGCCTTCGCTCAAAGAATATTGTCAGGTTACTTTACAGCCTGCTTCGCAGAAATGCTCAAGGCGGGCCCAGTTATTATCTATGTCCTTCTGGATTTCGTCAAGGATGTGCCTATTCTCTTCTTTGAAGAGGTGTTTGAAACGGCCCTGGGGCTTTAAAAATTCAACTACGGGTTTTCTCTCTTTGGGCTTATAGTTGAATTTCCACATACCATTTTCTATTTCTATGAGCGGCCAAAAACCTGTCTCAACTGCCAGTTTTGAAATCTTAATGGTATCCTGCTGTGGAAATCTCCAGCCCCTGTGACACATGGATATTACATTTAAAAATGCAGGGCCATCTACCTTAAAGGCCTTCTCTGCCTTTGTAATAAGATCGTTCCAGTGGGAGGCGGAAGCTTGAGCTACATATGGAATATGATGTGCGGCTACTATTGAGGTAAGGTCTTTTCTTAATTGCACCTTTCCATAACTTGCCTCGCCTGCAGGGGTCGTGGTAGTAGAGGCCCCCTTAGGGGTCGCACTTGAACGCTGAATTCCGGTATTCATATAAGCCCCGTTGTCATAACACACATATACGAAATTATGCCCCCTCTCAAGCGCTCCTGAAAGAGACTGAAGGCCTATGTCATACGTACCGCCGTCGCCACCGAAGGCAACAAATTTTATATCCTTTTTTATCTTCCCTTTTTTCTTCAGGGCCCTGTAGGCAGTCTCGACACCGCTAATAGTCGCCGCGACATTCTCAAAGGCATTGTGTATAAAGGGAATCTTCCATGCGGTGTACGGGTAAATAGTCGTCGCTACCTCAAGGCAGCCTGTGGCAGAACCGACCACTACAGGGTCTTTTGTACCCATTAAAACCTGGCGCACGACAATAGAAGCCCCGCAGCCCGCGCATAGCCTGTGTCCGCCTGATAACCCCTCCGGTTGTTTAGCAAGTTCTTTTATATTTGCCATATTATTTCCTTAAGCTACTCCCTGGAGCCGAGGTAATTTACCTTTGGCAAGGTAAACTTTGCGGCTACTGTTTTTTGCAGGTCTTCGAAAACCTTATTGATATCAGCCGGGAAGATATCCCTTCCGCCAAGACCGTATATGTAATTCACCATGATCGGTTTGATGTCCAAATCGTAAAGTGCCGCTTTTATCTCTGTATAAAGAGGCCCTCCCTCAGCGGAGAACGAATCGCTTCTGTCCAGAATGGCTACTGCCTTCGCTTTCTTTAAAGCATTTATTATTTTCTCTTTTGGGAACGGCCTGAATATCCTGGGCCTTAAAAGTCCTGCCTTTATGCCCCTCTGTCTTAATTCATCTACGACAAACTTCACGGTGCCCGCTGTGGACGAAAGCACGACTATCACAATCTCAGCATCATCTAATTTATATGTTTCGATAAAGTCGTATTTCGTGCCGAATTGTTTTTCGAATTCTTTTAATATTTCGGGTATTGCATCCAGGGCTGATCTCATGGCCTCAGCCTCCTGGCGTTTATGTTCAAAATAATAATCCTGCAGGTCCAGTGGCCCGTATGTCGAAGGATTGTCAATGTCTAAAAGTGGGCTGTCTGGTTTATATTCACCTATAAAATCCTTTACCTTTTTATCCTCAAAGACCTCTACCCCTTCGACGCCATGCGATGTGATAAACCCATCCTGGCATACCATTACGGGAAGAAGGATCTTTTTATGCTCCGCGACCCTCACCGCGAGGATTGTATTCTCATATACCTCCTGTGCATTTTCGCAATAAATCTGTATCCAGCCCGAATCCCTCGCACCCATTGTATCAGAGTGGTCACAGTGAATATTTATAGGGCCTGAGAGTGCCCTGTTTACAACCGGCATAACTATGGGGAGCCTCGTTGAGGCAGCAATATAAACTATCTCCCACATAAGGGCAAGGCCGTTCGCAGAGGTCGCTGTCATGGTCCTCGCGCCCGCGGCCGCGGCACCCACGCATGCGCTCATGGCGCTATGCTCTGATTCAACTGCTATTATTTCCGTGGAAACCTGGCCATTTGCCACATAGTTCGAAAAGCTCATCACAATGGCTGTCTGCGGAGTAATAGGATACGCGGCCACTACATCCGGGTCTATCTGTTTCATGGCATACGCCACTGCCTGGTCGCCTGTTAATGGGATCTTCTTTGTCATTTCTCTTCCTTTATCATATCAATGCATTTCACGGGACATACTGATGCGCAAATGCCGCAGCCCTTGCAATGTCCATAGTCAAAGCCTGCCATCTTATCGTCTTCTACCTTTATAGAAGAATCCGGGCAATATATCCAGCAGAAAAGACAGTTTATGCACTTTTTTTCATTCTTCTGGGGCCTGAATGTACGCCAACTGCCTGTATTGTATTTAACGGCATTGCCTGCCTCTGTGATCTTCCCGCCTATAGGTATCTCTCTCCAGCATTTCTTACGCTCTGTCACTATGTCACTCTTATCCTATCTTTACTTCGTTATACGCGCGTTTTATCCCTTCAAGATTTGCGTTTGTCTTTTCTTCGCCTATCTTCTTTAAGAACTTTGCCTTTACTCTTTCTGAAAGCTGGTCTATCGTAACGAGTGAATTTACCTTTAAAAGCGCCCCCAGCATCGGCATGTTCGGCATAGGAAGCTTCAAAGTCTCGAGAGCTATTCTTGTAGCATCCACTGTGCCTACCTTGCCTTTTTTGAAACCCGTAGCCTTCCGTATCTCCCCGGGCGATTTATCTGTATTGACCAAAAGCACACCTTCGTCTCCCAGGCCCTCTGTCACATCAATAGCTTCTACAAGGGTCGGGTCTATCACAACTACTATTTCAGGGTTTGTAACGGAAGAATGGATATATATGGGCTCATCGCTTATGCGGGTATAGGCCCTCATGGGGGCACCTGCCCTTTCAGGGCCGTATTCAGGAAAGGCCTGAATATACTTACCAGTACCGAGCGATGCCTCTCCCAAAAACTGGGATGCTGTCTTTGCACCCTGACCGCCTCTGCCATGCCATCTGATTTCTATCATTGTCATAAGAGCTACCTCTTTAAAAGCAAACGCCGTATTATTATATAGCCTAATGACCTTATCTGTCAAGTGCTCAAAGTGCTCACATCGAACTGCGGCCCTGAAGTGCCTTTATAATGGTCGCCTGATCTATATAGTCCAGTTTTTCCCCAACTGGTATGCCATAAGCAATGCGGCTTATCTTAATCTTAAAGTGTTTTAGCTGGTTTGAGATATATAAGGCGGTTGTCTCACCTTCGGCATTGGAATCAGTAGCGAGTATTACCTCTTTGACCTTATCTTCTTTAACCCGGTTTATAAGTTCTTTTATCCTTATATCTTCGGGGCCTATGCCGTCAAGGGGAGCTATTGCGCCAAAAAGCACATGATACGTACCCCTGTAATGCCCTGATTTTTCTATCAGAATAAGGTCCTTTGGTTCTTCTACCACACAGATAATAGTCTTATCTCTGCGTGAATCATTGCATATCGTACATGTATCACTCTCGCTCAGATTACCGCATTTTTTGCAAAACTTCACGGATTCCTTTACCCTCTTTATAGCTGAAGAAAACCTTTCCATTACATCTAACGGGGACTTCAGGACATAAAAAGCAAACCTCTCGGCGGTCTTTGCCCCTACACCGGGCATCCCCTTAAAATGCTCTATCAATTCCTGCATTGACCTGGTATGGGCAGACATCTATGCACCCTTCGCCCTTAGGATCTTTCCACCAAAGATATCCAAGGCGTTTCCTATTATAGGTTCTTTCTTCTTTAATTCCTCTTTGGTAAAAGCCGGCTTCTCGGCAGGCCCAGATTTTTTTATCTCTTTGTCAGTGGCTATAAACTCTAATTTCACTGATGAATCCATTATCTGGGAAAGGGCGGCTTCTATAGAATCCTTATTCTGTTTCTCCTGCAAGACCTCTCTGTGAAAATTAAGCTCTCTTGGGAAGACGACAAAAACAGTATCTCCTTTGACATAATCAGGTTCTCCCTCCGAGAGATATGAACAGATAGACATCTTTTTGACAGCCATGGCCTTGACGAGAATCGGCCAGGCATTCTTCACTCTTTCTATATTGAGAGACGCTGTCTTTTCGTGCGACACTATACTGTCTGGTTTTTCAGTCCTTGCAATATTCTTAAAGCTTTCCTGAATCTTTTCGGCAACCTGGCTGCTAGCAGAGGATCGGGGGGGCGGGGGAGGCATTTCGTGCGATGATTTAGCGATATCCGGCAACCTCGAAACTATCTCCTCTATAGAAGAAATGGAATCCCTGCAGGTAAGACGTATCATGCATAGCTCCAGTACAATCCTTTCAGGGAGAAGCTGTTTTATCATCTTTAAACTATTCGAGATTATATTTAGTATATAAAATATATCTCCATGGGAAAAAGATTGAGAGTACTTCTTCAACTGTTCCCTTGCTTCTAGGGGGAGGTCTATCAGTTCCTCTGACGATGCCCCGATTCTGGCGATCATAATGTTTCTGAAATGCTCCAGCATCTCTAAGAGAAACTGTTTTGCATCTTTTCCTGAATACAAAAGTTCATTTATCAAACGGATAATGCCTTTTGTGTCTCTATTAATAATTAAATCCGTACATTGGGAAAGGACTTCCTGTCCTATCATGCCAAGGGTTTTAGTGACGTCCTTCACCTGCACCTTACCATTCGCAAATGAAGAGACCTGATCAAGGATGCTCTCGGCATCCCTCATGCTGCCATCAGAGGCCTTTGCGATGTATAAAAATACGGCTTCTTCGACGTCTAATTTTTCTTCCATGGCTACCTGCCGAAGCTTTGCCACAATCTCAGTAACAGGTATACGTCTAAAATCAAATCTCTGACAACGGGAGAGTATAGTAGCCGGAAGGTTATGCGGCTCTGTAGTGGCAAATATGAACTTTACATGAGAGGGGGGTTCTTCCAATGTCTTTAAAAGCGCGTTAAAGGCAGGGGTGGTCAACATGTGGACTTCATCTATAATATAGATCTTATAACGGTTTCGTGAACTTGCAAATTTTACTGCCTCTCGCAGATTACGTATCTCGTCTATCCCACGGTTAGAAGCGCCATCTATCTCTATAACGTCCATGCTGGAGCCTTTGTTGATCTCCTGACAGGATGTACACTTATTGCAGGGTTTAGGCGAAGGTCCTCTTTCGCAGTTCAGGGCCTTGCTTAATATGCGTGCAGTTGAAGTCTTTCCTATGCCCCGCGGCCCTGCAAATAAATAGGCGTGGTGCACGCGGCCTAAAGAAATAGCATTCTTCAGGGTAGTCGTAACATGCTCTTGACCAACCACTTCGTCAAAATCCTGCGGCCGCCATTTTCGTGCAAAGGGGATATAGGACATATGATTATTTATTTCAAGGTCCTTCAGCGGCTATAATCTTCTTGTTCGTCAGATTATTTACTGCCGCTTCAGGATCAATCCGCCTGCGGCGGATTGGCGGAGAGGCAGGGATTCGAACCCTGGGGCCAGTTTAACCCGGCCAGACGCTTAGCAGGCGTCTCTGATCGGCCACTCTAGCACCTCTCCAAATTTTAGTTCGTAAAATTTGACCCTAAGCGAGACATCGTCATCCTGAAACCTGGTCGAGGTTTCGCCCCGAGTATCTTGTTCGCCTTCTCCTCTTAAAAAACTCCTCTATTAATAGACTTGCCTCTTGTCTTAAGAGGCCTTTTCTAACCTTAACTTTATGATTTAATTTATTATGATTAACTATATTTACGATAGAACCACATGCACCTGTCTTTAAATCATCTGCTGCATACACAAGATCTTTTATGCGCGCCAAAACCATCGCTCCCGCGCACATACTGCAAGGTTCAATTGTAACATACAACGAACACCCTATCAACCTTTCATTTCGGAGATGCGCGGCTGCCTGGGTGATAGCTATCATCTCTGCATGAGCCGTGGGATCCCTCAAGGTTTCTATCTGGTTATAGGCTCTGCCTATTATCGTTCCCCTATGGACAATAACTGCACCCACGGGCACTTCATCTTTAGTGAAAGCCCTTTTTGCCTCTTTTAGGGCCTCTCCCATATAAAATACATCTCTATTCATAACCTCGCCTTTAGCATCCCTCGCACAGAATTAATCATATACACTTCATCTGCAGCCTCAATATCTTTCTTATATAATATCTTTTCTTTAAGCAAGAGCGCCCCTCTCTTAAAAAGATATCTGCGGTATACACCGTTCAAAAGCCCGCATTCAAGAGGAGGGGTATAGTAATGCCTGCCTTTCTTTATTATTATATTTGATATAGCTCCTTCTGTAATCTGATTTTTTTCATTGGTAAAGATGATGTCAAAATAACCTTTCTTCTCCCACTTTTTATGTTCTCGATCGTATAAATCCCTATTTGTGGTCTTATGGTATAAGAATATGTCCATGGTGGACGTCTTTTTCTCAGAAAACCTGATCTTCACCAGGTCTATCTTTCTGTCTATCCTGGAAAAATTGGATTCTATCTTTCCATCGCGGCCAAGAAGGAGTCTCAGTTTATAATCATGTCCGTCTTTAAACTGCCTCTCCATGTCCTTTATCCTCTTGCTAATATATCTCTTGTCGCATTTAAAATCAAAATATTGAGCAGACAGCGAAAGTCTATCCAGATGCTTTTTTAAAAGGAAACAGCCCTTTCCTGGCTGCCACCGTATCGTTTCAATAAGCTTAAAATCCTTTTCCTTGCGTCTTATAAAATCTGCCTTTAATTTACACTCTTCAAATTCCTTATACGGCTCTGAATCATAAACAATGCCGCTCCCTACCCCCATCTCGCCGCTCCCGGTCTTATTATTGATCAAAAGGGTTCTTATGGCCACATTAAAGACGGCCAGATCGGAAGAGCGTCGTGTAGGGAAAGAGTGTAGATCTCG
>CAJVXD010000032.1 GCA_913009675.1 uncultured bacterium
ATAGGCCAGGATGGTCTTGGGTTTATCCTTCACGCTGTTGTTTACAACGAGAACCCTCGCCCTGGCGGAAAAGCCGGTCCAGTATCCTTCCGGGTCCTTGAACACCGGCGGGATGTCCTTCGCGTTCGGAGATACGTAGGGAGCCGAGATCCCCTTTTGCTTGAGGACTTCGGCCCGGATCGGCTCATTGGCCCAGTACACATCGGCCTGGGGATTATCCTTCTCGGCAATGAGACGGTTCATGGCCCCGGTGCTCTTGGCCTCCTCGGTGTCATAGACCGCCTTGACCTTTATACCGGTTTCTTTCTCAAAATCCTTCAGTATGGGTTCTGAAAAGACCTGGTCCTCAGAGACATAGACAATGACGACCCGGGTATTGCCAGGCGTTTTCGCAAGACGCCAGACAACAACGCCTGCGATTATCGCACAGATTGTTACCAGAAGGTAACCAAGCTTTTTCATCAGAGCACCTCTTACTTGTCATCCCTTTGCTTCAACGCATACACAAAGCCTTCTTTTTCTACCATTCTATTCCAAATAAAAGACCTATGCAACTTATTTCGGCACTTCATAACATATTCCCAAAATGCCATTAAATAGGGCTCATTTAATAAAATCGAATTAGATAGGAATAGCGAGTGGCAACGATAAAACTAACGCCCTAACTCTTTGAAACATCGACAGATACAAAAGGCCTGATCTTGAGTTAAAATCAGGCCTTTTTCTTTATGGTAATCCTGTAATCAGATAATTTACTGGGGTAGCTAACGGGATTTGAACCCGCTCTAAGAGATCCACAATCTCTCGTGCTGCCATTACACTATAGCTACCGTAGGGTTTTCTTATGAACGGTTTAAAATAAGCTTGAAAAAATTGCCTCTAAGGTTTTTAACCTTGAGTATACGATCTTTAAAGTTAAACGATAAAATAAAGTTCGCGAGAAGCGGTACAGCTGGTTTCTGCCCTGGGTATTTGTCTTTTAGAATACCCCTGATCTCCAAAAAACAGTTGGCAAATAGATCTGTCTTTGAAATCTGAATGTTACTTTCAATATTGACTTTTCCATCCTTAACCGATTTTGCTAATTCTCTCGGATAAAGAAAACGCAGTGTATTCAGCATTATATCTTTTGTGCGAAGTTTGGCCTCTATCCTATCCTCAGGTTTCATACTGCCATCTATCATAAAAGGCGATAAAAAATCCGAATCTGTATTCTTAAGAAACCCCTCTATATTAAATTTAAACTTATTATCTTTTAAAGGTCTGGATAGAGGATTTTCAAAAACCCCTTCAATCTTTACAAGTTCTATTCTGTCTTTGCTGGAATCCTTATATATTACAATGCCATTATGTATTCGTATCTTGGGAAAATAAAAACTTGAAACCCTCGTCTTTGACGATAACCTTTCTTTGCTTGTCTTCGAAAAAATTGGGATCCCGAATCGGACAAAGACTCCCTTCTCTATCCTCAGAACAGGATTTGTAAGTCTAATCTCAGAAACAAAAAAATTTTTCTTTAGTAAAAAATATGGAAGACTCAGATAGATAGCTACGTCTCCGATATCTATGGAATCGTTTATCTTTACATCCCTTAAATCAAGGTGCAGCGGTAAACCTATGCCTAATCGGCCTATCGATATTTTCGTATCGAAATTCTCCCGAAAATATTTCGAGGCAAACAACCTGAAATGCCCAGCCGCTGAGTTATATCCAAAAAATATTGATGCGGATACCAGGAATATAATAATGATTGGGGTAGTTTTTTTTAAAAAACGCCTCATGATATCGATTTGTTGCAAAGGCCCTTTGCTATGCCAAAAAATGGCGTCCCTGGCCTGATTCGAACAGGCGACCCTCTGCTTAGAAGGCAGATGCTCTATCCATCTGAGCTACAGGGACGTCTTGAGCCATTTTCAGCCGTTAGCTTAGTGAAAGATTAAAAGTGAAAAGTTTACTTTTTACCTTACACTTTATAGTCTTCACCAACATTGTTTTTAAGCATGCAGGATGGTCGGGGCAGCAGGACTCGAACCTGCGACCCCCTGCTCCCAAAGCAGGTGCTCTAGCCAAACTGAGCCATGCCCCGTATTCTATAACTCAGGTAATTGGTACGGGGCGTACCCCTCGTTACGTGGACACGCCCTAAACCAGTGTCCTATAATTTTAACAGCGACACTCTAAAAAGTCAACCCGTTCGATTCTGCTCAGGGTTGATACTGAGCGACCTCAACCCTGCCTTCCACTTGAAGGCTGTCGAAGCATCAAAACGTATCTTTTTAGAATCTTCTTTGCCTGCACCAATGCCTTCTTCCTATGACTTATCCTATTCTTTTTACGTAACCCTATCTGCGCAAATGTTCTCTTATAACCGTCTGGCATGAAAATTGGATCATAACCAAAGCCTGATTTACCTATCGACTTGCAGGTTATCCTACCTTTACATTTTCCTTCCACTATTCCAATTAACCTGCCTTTATCAGCTATCGCTATAACACATCTGAATTGTGCCTTTCTCTTGCTCGGGGGGATATTCCTAAGTAAACTCAGGAGTTTTTCGTTATTACTCTTATAGGTCGCGCCCTTTCCTGAAAAACGCGCAGAATAAACGCCTGGTTTAGCATCGAGTACCTTGACTTCAAGTCCTGAATCATCCGCTACGCAAAGTTTCTTTAGAGCCCTTGAGGTATACAGGGCTTTTTTCTTCGCATTTGCCTCAAGCGTCCTGCCGTTTTCTTTGACATCAGGTATCCCCTTAAAACTACTGAGAGAAAATATCCTTAAAGGTAGGCCCTTTAGAAGTATCTTCATCTCTCTGAGCTTATCCTGATTCCTTGTGGCAAGAACGAGTTCCGTCATAAATCTATCTTCAAGGTCTTGTGCTGTAAGGCAATGAGTTCCTTAATCCCCTTCCCGCCCATATTAATCAGCCTATCGAGTTCTTTCTTGCTAAAGGGCTTCCTTTCGGCTGTGCCCTGGACCTCTACTAACCTTCCATTACCTGTCATAATAATATTCATATCCACTTCTGCCTTTGAATCCTCTTCGTAATTTAGATCCATGTATATCTGGCCGTCTACAATACCGACGCTTACAGCTGCCACAAAATCCCTTACGGGCAAAGTTTTTACTAAGTTATTTTTCTTTAAATATAAAAGTGCGTCCATCAAGGCAATAAAACTGGCCGTGATGCTGGCTGTGCGTGTTCCCCCGTCACCCTGTATGACGTCACAATCGATCCATATCGTCCTCTCCCCTAGTTTCTTAAGCTCTATTACTGAACGAAGGCTTCGTCCTATAAGGCGCTGTATCTCGTAAGTGCGCCCGCTCTGTTTGCCGCGGGAAGCCTCTCTCGGAGTCCTGGTATTGCAGGAACGAGGCAACATACCGTATTCAGCGGTCACCCATCCGGAACCTGTATTTCTTAGAAATGGCGGGACTCTTTCTTCCACGGAGGCAGTGCAAATGACCCTGGTATTACCGACTTCTATCATGCACGAACCTTCTGCGAATTTCATAATATTTTTTCTAATCTTTATCCTTCGCATCTCCTCTGGTTTTCGACCGTCATTTCTCATATCTACCTCCTTCAAACAACCGCTACAATTGCAGGAAAGTCCTCCACTATTACTCTTCTAATAGCCTCTGTGCCTAAGTCTCTATAGGCTATTATCTTGCTGTTTTTAACCTTTTCCGACAGATACGCGCCTGCTCCGCCAATAGTTATAAAATACACTGCCCCGAATCTCTTTATTGCAGAAACTATCTCCTTGGACCTCTCGCCTTTCCCTATCATGCCTAAAAGAGCATGCCTTAATAAAATATGCGTAAATTGGTCCATTCTGGAACTTGTGGTAGGCCCACATGAACCTATAATCCTACCAGGCATTGTAGGGGTAGGCCCTGTATAATATATAGTCTCTCCTTTTATAGAGACAGGTATTTTCTTGTTGGACTTCAATGTTTCAGCCAGTCTTTTATGTGCTGCATCTCTGGCAGTCAAAACAGATCCGCTCAGCAAAACCTCCTGACCTAGCCTTAGCGTTTTTATGACTTTTTTTGTCAACGGCAAATATATTTTTCTCATGATAATATGCTCTCGCCTCGCCCCATACCAAATTCAAAGATTTCACACGGGGTATGCTTCGTTCACCCGAACAATATTATTCTTAGAGCGAGGCCGCAAAGTGGCCGAATGGAGAAGTCATCCCCTTATATCACTTTCCTCGCATCCCTTGTTGCATGGCAGCTTATATTTACTGCAACAGGGAGACCTGCTATATGAGTAGGATAGCTTAATACGCTCACGCCCAGGGCAGTTGTTCTTCCTCCTACGCCCATAGGCCCGATCTTCAAGCTGTTGACTTTAGCCAATATGCTTTTTTCCAATTTCGCAATATGTCTTTTTCTGCTGCATCCGGCTACTGAACGGAAAACGGCCTCTTTCGAAAGAAGCGTTGCCTTGTCGATTGTGCCGCCCATGCCAACACCTATATAAACAGGGGGACATGCCCTAGACCCTGAATCCTTAACTGCCTCCACCACAAAATCCTCGATAAGAGATGCAGAATCCGTTGGCCTAAACATCCTTGTCCTTGAGATGTTTTCGCATCCAAAACCTTTGACAGAAATCCTTATATTAAGCCTTTTCCCGGGCACAATACACGTGTAAATGATAGACGGAAGATTATTTTTTGTATTTTTCCTTCTTAGCGGATCCATTACAATGGAATTCCTAAAATAACTGCACCTATAGGCCTCGGCAACACCTCTTTCTACTGCCTTTCTAAAGACACCTTTAATCCTAACCTCCTGGCCTATAGCAACATATGCTACCACCATGCCTGTATCCTGACAAATCGGAAGTCTCTTTTTCCTGGCAAGTAATGCATTGTATATAATTATATCAAGCACCCCTCTCGCCTTAGAGCTCGTCTCCTTTTCTCTCGCACGTCTTAGAGCAGAAAGTATATCCTTTCTCAACTCGAGATTTGCCTTTATACAAAGCTCTTTAACTGTCTCGGCTATAAGTTTGCTATTTATAGTGCGCATCAATCTACCCCTAAAATTTTATGTATCTGAGGTATTATTCTTACATTAGCCAGTTCTTTCTTTGCACTATCAAAAAAAACAGACAATAGATCTATCTTCTCGATAATCCCATTATAGCTGACCGGCTGAATAATAAAAGGTATATCTTTAGCTATATCTTTCATTATAGACACAGCTGTCTCAAGGTCACTTAAACGTGTCTGAGGCGTAACGATTGATTTTACGAATCTATCCTTTTTGACCGCCTCCTTTAAAAACTCGGAATGTTCCTTCCAGTATGGCCTGAGGCCCGTTGAAGAAGGAAGTTTAAAATCTATACTTACAATATCTATATAATCCAACACCTTTAAAAACTCCTCCTTCAATACAGCATTTGTCTCAAGATATATCTTTAGGCCCTGTGCTTTTAAACTCGGCAGAAATCTCTTCAAAAAATCTGCCTGTATCAATGGTTCCCCCCCTGTAAGGGAGACAGTTTCATGTCCTTCTTTTAGAACCGCTTCAATGGCCTCGAAAATACCATACTCTGAAAAGCCTGTTTTCTTGTCTTCATCGCAAAACTTGCACGAAAGATTACATCCGTAGAACCTCACAAATATCTGTCTCTCCCCTACATAAAGCCCTTCCCCCTGGATCGAACTGAATATCTCTTTAATCTTAGCCTTTACCATAATAATATTGTTCGAGTAAAGCTATAGAGCTATCTTCTCGATTCCACTCGAAGAATCAATTTGCAGCTGAAGTGAGGGCTACCTCTCTAATCCTTTTGCCCTCAGTCTGCATGCATCACACTTCCCGCATGGCCTATTGCCACCCTCGTAGCAGGACCACGTAAGCTCAAAGGGCACGCCTAACCGCCTGCCTAAATCCACTATCTCTTTTTTTGTCTTATATAATAAAGGCGCCTTTATCTCAATCCCTCTGGCCTTTGTGGCCTTTCTCAAAAGCTCGTTAAACTTTTTAAAATACGCCGGCCTGCAATCAGGGTATCCTGAAAAATCTCTTGCATTTGCTCCGATGAATATGTTTCTGGCACCTATTGCTTCGGCAAATGACAATGCAAAACTCAAGAATATGGTATTCCTCGCAGGTACGTAAGTAACAGGTATCCCCGAAGACCCTCTATTTTGCGGGACTGATATCTTTCTATCTAAAAGAGCACTGTGCTTCCAGGGCAATCTTATCCTTAAAACGGAATATTTTGAATCTCTCAGATATGCCAATCTTTTAGCAAACCTTATCTCTTTTTTATGGCGCTGCCCATAATCGAAGATAAGGCAATGGGTATCAAAGCCCCTTTTTCTGGCGTAAAAAAGGGTAACTGCTGAATCCATTCCTCCTGAAAGTAAAACAATCGCTTTTTTCATTTCGCGCTATGACCTTTGTGCTATGTTCTATGCTATCTATGCTCGCGGATGCACCTTGTCGTAAATAGACTTCAGGCGTTCTGTAGTAACGTGCGTATATATCTGTGTAGTAGATAAATTTGCATGCCCCAGAAGCTCCTGAACCGACCTAAGATCCGCCCCTCTATCGAGCAAATGAGTAGCAAAAGAATGCCTAAGAGAATGAGGGGAAATCCTTTCATTTAAACTGGTCTTACGTATATATTTCTCAACAACCCTTCTCACCGCCCTGTCGGTCATACGCCTGCCGATTTTATTTATAAAGACCGCCCTTTTTTCTTTTATCTGTACGATGTCGAGCTTTTCAAAATAATTCCTTATCGTTCTCAATGCCCTGTCTCCGATAGGCACAAGCCGTTCCTTCTTACCCTTACCGTAGACTTTTAGGACGCCTCCTATAAAATCTATACTATCCCTGTTAAGCCCTATCAATTCACCAACCCTTATGCCGCTGGAATAAAGGGTTTCCAGTATCGCCTTATCTCTCAGTCCATATATATCCGAAATATCAGGTGATTCAATAAGTTTCGCCACCTGATCCATATCTAAAAAAATAGGTAATCTCTTCTCGAGCTTCGGACTCTGAAGGCCTGCTGCAGGATTAGATTTTACGTATCCTTCTCTCCAAAGAAATTTAAAAAAACTCCTAAGGCATGCCATCTTTCTTGCTACAGAACGCCTTGAAAGTTTCCGAGCCTTCATACGCGCAAGAAATAACCTTACATCGACATGCGTAATATTCTCGATGGGCTTATCTCTTAGCGAGGCATTGAATTCCTTTAGATCTATCTGATAGTTTATAAGGGTATGCCGTGAGGAATTCTTTTCAATCTGAAGGTAGGTTATGAACTTCTGTATATAGCGATTCAGCATCTTTGACTCTATTCATCGCAAGAAGGCAGTTTTCGCACGATGTATCTGCACTTAGGATAATTACTACATCCGTAAAAATGGCGCCCTCTTTTAGAACGCCTCTCGATAAGCATGCCGCCGCATCCCGGTTCCGGACACGGCACCCCTGTCGGGATCGGTTTTGCAAACCTGCAGTTGGGAAAATCCGAACAGCTCAAGAATCTGCCAAGCCTTCCCCATTTTATAACCATGCTCTTGCCGCATTTATCGCAGACCTCTGAAGTCGCAACAGTCTCTCCTTTGACCTTCCGCATCTTCACCTTTGCAAGCGAAAGGTCTCTTTCAAACGGCGCATAAAATCTTCTCAATACCTCAATCCCTTCTATCTTGCCTTCCTCTATATCGTCCAGGTCCTGTTCCATCTTAGCAGTAAATTCAAAATCCATGATATCGGAAAAGTTCTTTACCAAAAGATCTGTTACGACCATGCCCAGTTCGGAAGGATGGAAATACCCTTCTTTTCTCTTCACATAATTCCGCACTACAATCGTGTGTATGATAGGTGCATATGTACTTGGCCTCCCTATGCCATATTCCTCCAGTGTCTTTACCAACGAGGCGTCTGAAAACCTGGCAGGAGGCTTCGTAAAATGCTGACTTGGGCTTAACTTTATGAGTATAAGTTTTTCATCGACTGCAAGGGACGGGATCCTCTTTTCTTCCTCTTTCTTCCCTCCGTCCTCTTCATAAATAATAGTAAAACCGGGAAATATCTTCTCCGTGCCCTGGGCCTTAAAAATGGCCCTGCCAGCCTTTATCTCCACGCTAACTACCGAAAAGACCGCCGGCTTCATCTGGCTTGATATAAAACGCTTCCATATAAGACCATAGAGTTTTAATTGGTCTTCACTCAGATACTGGCTTATACTTCCAGGTTCCCTTAAAGGCAAGGCTGGCCTGATGGCCTCATGTGCCTCCTGGGCACCTTTTTTTGACTTAAATCTATTTGGTGTGTTTGGTAAATATTCCCTGCCATATTTGTTGGCTATATAATCCCTTGCTGTGTCAAGAGATTCTCTTGAGACCCTTACGGCATCTGTACGCATATATGTAATCAATCCTATATTTCCAGCCTTGCCTATCTCGAGCCCTTCATATAACTGCTGTGCAACGCGCATTGTTTTGGATGCCGAAAATCTGAGTTTGTAAAATGCTTCTTGCTGAAGTTTACTCGTTGTAAAAGGCGACTGGGCATATCTTTTCTTTTCTTTTTTATCAACCTTGCCTACGATAAACTGTTCTTTCTCAAGTTCGCCTCTTATGCCTTCTGCCTGCAGCTTGTTTTTAACTTCCACCTTTTTACCGTCTATCTTGTCCAGCTTTGCAGTAAAACTTATGTCCTTATCCTCTTGCGTGCTTATGTCCTTCCTAAGCTCTGCCTCTAT
>CAJVXD010000033.1 GCA_913009675.1 uncultured bacterium
ATGGTCGTGATCGCTGTGATAGTCTTCAGTTGTGCTTCGCTATGTTTATGACTTCCCTTCCCGTCGCTCTTCCGATCTTTTTTGCATTTTTTTGTTTTTTTTTTAATGATACGGCGACCACCGAGATCTACACTCTTTCCCTACACGACGCTCTTCCGATCTCAGCAGCTTTTCAGGCGTTGCGATAAAGATCCTTTGCGAAAAGGCCTCGAGGCCGAGGCCTTTTAGGCTCAAGGCCAACCTCTCTACCCCGAAAGCAAATCCAATGGCAGGGGTATCCTTCCCGCCCATATCCTTTACCAGATTATTATATCTGCCTCCTGCACAAATAGCGTCTTTAGCGCCCAGCTCTTTTTGCGTAATCTCAAAAACTGTTTTTGTATAATAATCCAGCCCCCGGACTATCTTTCTGTCGACTGTGTAGGCAATACCCAGCTGGTTCAGGCCCTTTTTTACAGATTCGAAATGTCCCGAACAGGCGGGACACAAGGAGTCTTTAAATTTTATACCCTTCACTATTTCTCTACATCCGGGGTTTTTACAATCCAAGACCCTCAGGATGTTCTTGTTGTAACGGGTATTGCATTCCCTGCATAATGAATCCAGGTAAGGCCTCAGGACCTTCCGATAATCTTCTATCATGGCAAGCTTATCCTTCTCGCAGCCAAGACTATTGATCTGCAGGCTAAAATCATTTATACCTAATGCCTTCAATAAACTTACTGCAAGTAAAATAACCTCTACATCAAGCAGGGAATCTCCCGAACCAATGGCCTCCACACCCAACTGATGAAACTGGCGCTGACGGCCCTTCTGAGGCCTTTCGCTCCTGAACATAGGCCCTATATAATATAATTTACAAAGGCCTTCTTTATGGCTGAGCGAATCTTCAATGTATGCCCTGACAACAGAGGCAGTCGCCTCAGGTCTTAAGGCGATGGCGCGCCTGGACCTATCATAAAAAACATACATCTCCTTCTGCACTATATCAGTTGCATCGCCTATGCTTCTGATAAACAGGGATGCCTCTTCTATGATAGGCGTCCTTATCTCCTTATATCCGTATATAGCAAATATATTCCTTGCAGAAGTCTCTATGGACTGCCAGAGACATACTTCCTCCGGTAATATATCCTTTGTGCCCCGCAATGCTTTTAGCATAAATTTTCTTTTTTTGACTATGAACTACGAACCGGGAACTATGAGCTATCTCACCTTTGCCTTCATTACCAGGCCCGGTTTAAATATGGCTACACGTTTAGGGTCAACAGGGACCTGCTGACCTGTCCTTGGGTTTCGCCCCATGCGCCCCTTCCTGGACTTGGTCTTAAATACGCCGAAATTTCTGAGTTCTATCTTTTCTCCATTAGCCAGGCTGTCTATTATAATATTAAAGGTCATCTGAACAACCTTTTTAACATCTATCTGCTTTACACCTGACTCATTTGCAATCTTGTTAACTATATCCTTTTTTGTCATCACTCCCCTCCTTGTTTTGATACAGAGGACAAATTATAAAAGGGTAGACTGAAAAAATTGTATTTCCTGCCCTCTGTTATCTATAATCTTTCCCTATCTGATTTAATTACAAGGAGTAGTGTAACAGGAGTCAACAGGATTGTCAAGAATCTTTTAGACCTTGCTTGTACTATTTTGAGAGCCGGGTAACAGTTTATCATTGGTGTAGACAGCAGGCTGTGGGGCCTTTTTTAGCCGAGAGGGCACGGTGTCTTTTTGGGCCGGAGGGACCTGAGAAAAGACGTTCAGCCGCCCCGGCGAGGCGGCCTTCGCTCCGTTTTATTTTTTGCTCGTCCTTTTGCTGTTAGGCAAAAGGACACCATGCCCGCAAAAAATAAAGAGGCTTTTCTCAGGTCCCTCCGGCCCAAAAGATGAGCGAGGCTAAAAACGGAGTAAGATTGCCATGCTGGGGCAATCTTACGTCCCCACAGCCTGCTATGCTGGAAGGTCTGAGACTGTTACCTAACATTGGAGACATTACACTTTTTAAACTTTGCAGGGGGTGTTTGAGGACAAAGAACCTATGTTTTTAGTTTTTTTTCGAAAATTATATGGTCCTGGTCAACGAACTCTTCAAGGTCTGAAATCATTTCATTGCTGGGAGTTACAAAAAGGTGCCTGTCAACCAGTATCCTATAGGAACCATTTCGTTTGGTTGACAGATTCAGATAGACGGGCGTGTCTCCCTTGTGTTTCTCAAGTACCTTCCTGATATCCTGCAGGATATCCCTTTCCAGGCCAAGAGAGATTATATCTACGGCTATGGCCTCTGTATAACGCGCCCTCGCCTCTTCTATAGGTACAATATCCTCTGCTATTATCTTGGGCCTTTCTTCCTTCAGGTTCAGCCTGCCTTCTATGAAAACCGCCAGATTTGTCTTTATGTATCTATAGACATTCTTATATGATGCGGGAAAGACAAGGACCTCGACCCTGCCCTCTAAATCCTCCATCATCATTATAGCCATCTTCTCACCCGTCCGCTTGGTTATAGTCTGTTTTACCTTGTTGATTATGCCTCCAAACCTGATCCTTGATCCATCCTCGAGTTCCTTAAGCCCGTTGCTGGCAGCCGTCGAATATTCCCTTAAGATCTTTTCGTGTCTCGCAAGAGGGTGCCCTGTTATATAAAAGCCCAGTATCTCTTTTTCAAAACTTAAAAGCTGGCTCTCGGGCCACTCCTTTATGTCAGGCGCATCCTCCTTGATAATCCCTTCTCCAAAAAGAAGCATCTGCCCAAGGGCCTTTTCTTTCTGCCTTACACCAGCTGTTTCCATGACCCTGTTAAGTACGGCCATCATCTGAGATCTCTTAAGGCCCATGTTGTCAAAGGCCCCACATTTAATAAGGCTCTCTATCACCTTTTTGTTGGTAAGCCTTAGATCGATACGTTCGCAAAATTCAGAGAGTGACTTAAAATGTTCGTACTTCTTCCTCGCTTCGATAATAGAATCTATGGCACCACGGCCTACGTTTTTGACAGCGCCCAATCCAAACCTTATGGAATCCTTCGAAACCATGGTGAAATTTGCAAGGCTTTCGTTTACGTCCGGGGGCAATATCTTTATCTTCATCCTGGCAGCCTCGTCTATATACTCTACAAGCTTATCGGTATTATCCTTTTCACTCGTAAGAAGCGCGGTCATAAATTCTATGGGATAATTTGCCTTTAAAAATGCCGTCCTGTACGAGATCATCGCGTATGCGGTAGAGTGGCTTTTGTTAAATCCATATCCGGCAAAATGCTCTATTAGATTAAATATCTTTTCAGCTATGTGTCTGTCAACCTTATTCTTCATCGCGCCTTCTATAAATACCTTCCTCTGCTGGTCCATTATCTCGGGGGTCTTTTTCCCGATTGCACGCCGCAAAAGATCGGCCTGGGCAAGAGAAAAACCGGCCAGTCTCGAAACGATCATCATTATCTGTTCCTGGTAAACTATGATACCGTAGGTCTCTTCTAAAATAGACTCGAGAAGGGGATGATCGTACCTCACCTCCACCTCTCTGTGCTTCCTCTTCATAAAATCATCGAGCATACCGCTGCCTATCGGGCCCGGTCTATAAAGGGCAAGTATTGCTATTATGTCCTCGAATCTCTCCGGCTTAAGTTTTTTTAACAGGTCTCTCATCCCTGAACTTTCTAACTGAAACACGCCCATGGTTTCAGCCCTGTTCAGGAGCCTGTAGGCCTTCGGATCGTCTATAGGGATCTCTTCTATATTTAAATATATGCCGCGGACACGTGTTATGATCTTTACGGCCTCCTGGATTACCGTCAATGTCCTCAATCCCAAGAAATCCATTTTCAGAAGGCCTATCTTTTCAAGGGAAGACATTGCATAACCAGTTGATATCTGGCCATCGGCTGTGCGGAAGAGAGGTGCATGGTTTGTAAGGGGGTCCTCGCTTATAACAACGCCTGCTGCATGAGTCGATGCGTGCCGGGTTAATCCTTCGAGATGCCTCGAGGTATCGATCAGCTCCTTTACCCTGGGATCCTTTTTATAAAGGTCTTTCAGTTCCGGTTCCTGTTCAAGGGCAAGCCCCAGCGTCATGTTTGGGTCCACAGGCACAAGCTTGGCAATCTTATCTACGTCGGCATAAGGCATATTCATAACCCTGCCGACATCCCTTATAACTGCCCTGGCAGCCATGGTGCCGAATGTTATAATCTGCGCAACGTTATCCTGTCCGTATTTCTGTATGACGTAATCTATCACCTCCGCCCTGCGTTCATAACAAAAATCAATATCGATGTCGGGCATTGTAACCCGTTCCTGATTTAAAAATCTTTCAAAAAGCAAATTATACCTTAAGGGGTCTATGTCGGTTATCCCGAGACAATAACTCACTATGCTTCCCGCCGCAGAACCCCTCCCAGGCCCAACCGATATACCCTTAGCCTTTGCGTAATTCACAAAATCCCTCGTTATGAGAAAATAACTGTTATATCCTGATTTATTGATTACCTCTATCTCGTAATCCAGTCTGTCCCTTATCTCAGGTGTTATATCGGCATACCTTTTTCTTAGGCCCGCCTCGCAAAGGTCTCTTAAATAGATCTCGCGCGTGACGCCTTCCGGGATGGGATAGTGCGGCAGAAAGGTCTTCGAAAAATCCAGCTCCAGATTGCATCTTTCGGCTATCCTTATGGTATTTGAGATGGCCCCCGGCACATCTTTAAATATCTCCTTCATCTCCTCAGGAGACTTAAGGTAGAACTGGTCTGTCTGGAGCTTCATATGTCTTGGATCATCGAGGGTAGTCTGAGTCTGTATACAGAGAAGCGCTTCGTGGGCCCTGGCGCTCCCCTTGGTAAGATAGTGGACATCATTCGTGGCTACTACCCCTACCTCCAATTCCTTACCAAGTTTTATCAGGAGGCTGCTCATCTTTTTTTGTTCAGGGATCAGGTTATCCTGCAATTCAAAATAAAAATTGTCTCTCCCTAATATCTCACGGTACAGCCCTGTCAGGTCTTTTATCCTATCTCTCTTATCGTTAAGTGCCAGTTTTGCCAACTCCCCCTTTAAGCAGCCCGAAAGCGCTATTAATCCCTCCGAGTATTCAGCCAGGGCTTCTTTATCTATCCTGGGCTTATAATAAAAGCCCTCCATGTAACCCATGGAAACTAATTTCATTAAATTCCTGTAACCTGTCTGGTTCCTTACTAAAAGGGTGAGGTGATTCGATGTCTCCTCCCCACTGCGGACAGTCTTGTCAAAACGACTTTTTGGAGCAATGTATACCTCGCAGCCTATAATGGGTTTCACGCCATTATTCATGCAGGCCTGGTAAAACTCGATTGCACCAAACATATTGCCGTGATCCGTCATGGCAATAGCCGGCATCTTCATCCTTCGCGTAGCGTCAATAAGATTCCTTATAAGGCAGGCGCCGTCAAGAAGACTGTATTGTGTGTGAACATGCAGGTGGACAAAATCGGAGTGAAGCATTCTTTCGGCTTTCAGCTGTAAGCTTTAAGCTTTCATCTTATAGCTTACAGCTTAAGACTTATAGCTTATTTTTACTTTCCCATCCCTACCCTCTGGACCCTCTGCATCAGCTTGCCTTCGGTCTTAATGGATGGGGCTATGATGATCTCTGTCAGCTGCATCTCTCTGATATCCCTTGCGCCGACATTACCCATTGATGTCATAAGTGCACCTACAAGATTCTGGGAACCGTCGTCCAGCCTTGCAGGGCCAAAAATGATTTCCTCAAGCGTTCCTGTAGTGCCGACATATATACGCGTCCCCCTGGGTAGATTTGCATGGGAGGTTGCCATGCCCCAGTGATATCCTTTACCTGGGGCTTCCTTTGACCTGGCAAATGCTGAACCCACCATCACTGCATCCGCCCCGATCGCAAAGGCCTTACAGATATCCCCCCCTGAATCCATGCCTCCGTCTGTAATGACAGGGATATATCTACTTGTTTTTTTGTAATAAAAATCGCGCGCCGCTGCAACATCCGAGGTTGCTGTAACCTGAGGCACACCTATCCCAAGGACACCTCTTGTAGTACACGCAGCGCCAGGCCCTATGCCTACCAGGATCGCACTTGCCCCTGTCTCCATCAGTTCAAGCGCAACAGAATATGTAACGCAATTGCCTAGTGCCACAGGTATCTTCATGGAGGCGACAAACTTCTTTAGATTGACAGGGCTATACTCTTTCGATAGATGCCTCACGCTGATAACAGTGGATTGCACTATAAATACATCTGCGCCTGCCTCCTCGGCAATATGCCCAAATGCTTCCGCATGTTGGGGGATAGTGCTGACTATGGCTGTTGCGCCTTTAGCCTTTATCTGTCGTATCCTTTTCGCAATAAGTTTCTCCTTTACCGGCCTCAGATACAACGACTGGACAAGCCTCGTGGCCTCTCCAGGGCCTGCCTTTGCTATTTTCTTCAGTATCTCAGCGGGGTTGTCATAGCGTGTCTGGATACCCTCCAGGTTCAAGACAGCCAATCCACCGAGCTTACTCATAGCGACAGCGAATCCAACGTCTACAACACCATCCATAGCCGCAGCGAGTATCGGCACCTTATATCTCTTGCCGCCCAACTCCCAACTCGTATCAACCTCATTAGGATTTATCGTGATAGAGCCGGGCACAAGGGCTATCTCGTCAAATCCATAACACCTCCGCGCCTTTCTTCCTCTTCCAACCCACATCCCCATATCAGCTACCTCCGTTCTTAAATGAGCCCATCGCTTACGCGACTGCAAAGTCCCGAGCAAAGCGAGGGGCAAGGAGCGTAAGCGATGGGTGCGAATTTATCCTGAGGATGCGATGAACAAGAGCATCCGAAGGATCTGCGTTCGGTCACAACGCAGATAAACCCATCTGTGTTAAATTGAAATTCCATAAAATAAATGGTCTTGTTCGGTGTATAATACAAAAATATATGAAAAAAGTCAAGCAGACTATCTTCTCGGCACCATCAATATATCCAGGAGAAACAACCTAAATAAAATCTTTTTCCATGACTCCCCGCCCTCTTCCCTCTCTAAGACTACATCCTTTACCTCATGGAAGAGGCCAAGTATTTTCCATGAATGCCTGACTGAGATATCGTGCTTTGAAAAACGCGCCTCTAAGACACCTTCTGTCATCAAATGCATAGGTTCCGGATTTGAAACTATGACCTGCCTTAAGGACTGTAAAAATTCCCTGTGTGCAAGATAATCGAATCTACGAATACCGTAAGGCCTGAAGGCGCGAGAGAGCGTAAGATATACCTCCTTTATAAAACCCCGGGGATCTTTAACTGCCATCTCAGCTAATCTCCTGCCCTTCATAAAAATCCACAGGGACAAAAAGGATAAGGCCAGGATGAAAAGCCATAGCAATGAGATTAAGAGATAATATAACCAGCTCCTCTTTTTTACAGGTTTAAGAGGGGGGGCTATCTTTATCTTTATGTCATCGCTGAAACTCCCCATATACGATGCAGACACAGTTACAGAGCCTTCTTTCTTTGGAACAAGGGTGCCGTCACTATTCACCGTGACATCTGCAGTCCCTGTTACCTTCCAGTCGACAAGCCTCGTTGCAGGGATTACAGAACCGTCACTCATCTTAAGTTCTGCGTGAAGCTGGCACCTCTTGTCGCGCGGCACCTCATTCCTGTCAGTTTTTATAGTAAGGCTCTCTATCTTAAACATATCTATATCCTTATTGAACTTTCTTGCGGGGAATCTTTTAACGGTCTGCTTTTTCTTCTTTTCCTCTTTTTGTTCCTTTGCTCTTTTCTTCAGCTTCCTCTCGTCTATGCCGCCCCCGGCCGTCTCTCTTTTCTTGCTCCCGTCATCGACTAACTGTTCCTTTTTCATTTTTTTGTTGTCCTTTAAGGTCAAAGGGGCCTCTTTTAACAACTTTAACAGGGGCACTTTTTCCGGAAGGCCTAAAAGGGTAGAAGGTATCCACCTCAAAGACAGATTTTCAAATCTCGGGACAAAGGGGTATATGATAGCGGCAACTACAAAAACAAAGATAAACATCAGCGCCCCTATCTTTATCTGCTGCCAGAGAGACATTATCTCTTCTTTATCGCCTATTATCGTCGAACCCTTTTTCTTCTTTTCACATACCAGGCCCAGACGCATTGTAAAAATAAAGATAAATAAAAACAGGGCGAGGCCTATTAAGTAGAATGTTTCCTGTTCGAGGGCAAGCCCTACCGAGGAAATCAAGAGGCACACTGATATAAACTGCAGCATTGCATAACCCTTCCCGGCCTTGATGCCAAAACTCTGGAAAAGCGCAAGCCAGACAAGCGCCGTAGAAAATATCCTCAAAAGATTATCAAAGGTGAGGGCTGTATCATATAACCTGCCTAATATAATAATGACTGCCCCAAGAGACAGCATGCCTATAAAGGTATCCATATACTGCATCTTGGAATCCTTTACCTGCCAACTGACAATAAATCCCACTATTGTGCCAGGTATTAAGATTGCGACTACAAAAGGATTCAGGATGGATTGGATGCTTACAAATCCGATAAGCACCAGACCAAGATTTGCAAAATGGTAATACAGGTTATCAGATCGGAAGAGCACACGTCTGAACTCCAGTCACACTGATATATCTCGTATGCCGTCTTCTGCTTGAAAAAAAAAAACAACAAAAACACCAATAAGAGCAAGTAAAGCCATAAATCAACACTTAATT
>CAJVXD010000034.1 GCA_913009675.1 uncultured bacterium
CCCGCTGGTCGGCCCGGTGCCGGGGCTCGACAACTACTGGTCGGCTTGCGCGGTCATGGCGGGCTTCAGCCAGGGCGGCGGCGTCGGTCTGACGATCGCCGAATGGATGATCGAGGGCGAGCCCTCGCGCGATGTCTTCGCCCTCGACGTCGCGCGCTACGGCGACTATTGCACCCGGACCTTCACCCGCGAGAAGGTGCGCGAGAACTATCAGCGGCGCTTCGCCATCGCCTATCCGAACGAGGAGCTTCCCGCCTGCCGGCCGCTCGATACGACTCCGGCCTACGGGCTGTGGAAGGCGCGCCGCGCGGTGTTCGGCTCAAGCTACGGGCTCGAACACGTCAACTACTTCGCGCCCGAGGGCGAGGAGACGTTCGAGACCCCGAGCTTCCGCCGCTCCAACGCTTTCGGCCCGGTGGGCGAGGAATGCCGCGCCGTGCGCGAGGGCGTCGGCCTCAACGAGATCCATAACTTCGGCAAGTACGAGGTAAGCGGCCCGGGGGCCGAGGACTGGCTCAACCGCGTCATGGCCAACCGCATGCCGCGCGTTGGCCGGATCACGCTCACGCCCATGCTGAGCCCCAAGGGCCGGCTGATCGGCGATTTCACCGTCGCCCGCCTCGCCGCCGACCGCTTCCAGCTCACCGCCTCCTACGCCGCGCAGGCCTTCCATATGCGCTGGTTCGAGGACCATCTGCCGGAAAGCGGCGTCTCGCTCCGCAACGTCTCTCTCGACCGGCTCGGGTTTCAGATCGCGGGGCCCAAGGCGCGCGACCTGCTCGCGCGGCTGACCCGCGACGACGTTTCGAGCGAGGCGTTCCCCTTCCTCTCGGTCCGCGCGATGGACGTCGGGCTGGCGCCGGCGACCGTCGGGCGGATCAGCTACACGGGCGATCTCGGCTACGAGATCTACGTCGCCGCGCGCCACCAGGTCGCGCTTTACGAGGCGCTCGTCGAGGCCGGGCGCGACCTTGGCCTGCGGCCCTTCGGGATGCGGGCGATGATGTCGCTGCGGCTCGAAAAGGCGTTCGGCTCGTGGATGCGCGAGTACAAGCCCGACTACACCCCGGCCGAGACCGGGCTCGACCGCTTCGTCTCGTTCAAGAAGGGCGATTTCATCGGCCGCGAAGCGCTGGTGAAGGTCAGACAGAGCGGCCAGGCCCGCAAATTGTGCTCGTTCACCACCCAAGGGTTCGCGCCTTTCCATGGCGGCGAGGCGATATTGCATGGCGCCAAGGTGGTGGGGCTGACTACTTCGGCCGGCTATGGCCATAGCCTGGAAAAGACCGTTTCTCTGGGCTATCTGCCGGTCGATCTGGCCGGGCAAACCGAATTCCGCATCGAGGCTTTCGGCAAGTCCTACGACGCGCTACGCGGCCCACGCACGCTTTACGACCCGGCCCGCTTGCGGCTGATCGGTTAACACTCAGCGGAGTTGTCCCCATGAATTTTATAGAAAAAGATCCGGGTTCTTTCAGGACCCGCCTTAACCAGCTGGGGGGCGGTTTTGAGATAGTAGCAGGAGTGCATGGTATTCCACGGCATTCCGGGCTTGGTGTTAGCGGCGTCTTGGGCGGGAGCGTATTGTTGGCGTTACGAAAATTTTCAGGGCAGGGGGCATCTGGAATGGAGATAACAAAGGGAGAGCTTGAAAAGGTCGCAGGTTTGGGGGTTTTTCTTGAACAATTGATTGGTACGGGCGGAGGATATCAGGATTTTCTTGCTCTGGCGCCTGGATTAAAAGATATTCAAGCCCGATCGGCAAATGGCAGGCTCCGAAAGATTGCACCCGGAGGCATCACGCCAAAGTTTCAACTGGTGGAATTGAAACCGGTTGTCCTGGACAGGATTAAAGCAGGGATGGTACTGTGGGATCAAGGGGCGCATATCCCGGTGGAAGAATCACTCCATGCGATAGTCATTGATTTCTTGCTTGGCAGAAATCGGGGATTGAGAGAAGAGTGGGGGTCACTCTATTATGATATAAAAGAGGCACTAAAAGAGGGGGATTTAGAAAGGCTAGGGCATCTCCAAAGTCGTAGTTTTGAGTTGCGGCGTGCAATATGCGGAACCAGCTGGCCTGAGTTTGCGGATCTATATGCCCGCCGCATTGAAGAGGAGCTTAAAAAATACTTCGGAAGTGATTATTATGGAAGCGATATGTCCGGAAGCCGCCCGGGTGCAGCCCGCATTGCATTCATTAATCCAGTGCGCCGTGAAGAGTTTGAGCAAGTTGCACCTGGTATTGCCATGGACATCCAGAAAGAGATCCTCAGAAAAGCCAGCGGACAGAGATGGACAGATGTTAATTTTGGAAAGCCGAGGATTTATAACTTTAGCATTGATGTCCATGGCGTGAGTGTAAGCGTAGGCGATAGATATACAGGTGTGAAAAAAACCATGAGCAATATATGATATTGTCGCTCATATCCCTCCCGTCGAAGCAAAGTGCTTGCAGGGAGTTTTTTATTGAGGTATAATCGATACTATGAAAATAATAACAGAAACATTATGCGCCCTTCTCAGGGCAATAGAAGCCGCGGGATAGAAAATGAAGAAGTGCGCAGGAAGATCATCGAGATTGCCGCAAAAAGGATTAAATGATGAAATATCAGCATAGGACCCTGGCAGTGGGAAACCAGTTAAAATTCCCTTGCAGGACGTCTGTAGAAGGAGACAGGCTATATTCCCGAAAAGTATTGTAGCTTTCGGCGATATAAGGTGCTATAATCAATCTAAACTTATGAAAGGGGGTTTTTATGACAACAACTACTATTATAATAGGCGTTTTAGTTGTATACATAGCTAACTGCGTCAAGATTATAACTGAATATGAAAGAGCGGTTGTTTTTAGGTTGGGGAGGGTCCTCAGAGAGCCTAAGGGGCCGGGGCTTATTTTTATTATCTGGCCGATCGATAGGATTCTAAAAGTTAGTTTAAGGACCATAACCCTGGACGTCCCGTCCCAGGATATTATTACTAAAGATAATGTTTCTGCCAAGGTCAACGCGGTTGCTTATTTTAAGGTAATAGACCCTATAAAAGCAATTATAGAGGTCCAGAACTATGAATTTGCCACATCGCAGATGGCCCAGACAACATTAAGAAGCGTATTAGGAGAAATGGAGCTCGATGGTATATTAAGCGAGAGAGAGAAGATCAACAACAAACTGCAGGTTATATTAGATAAGCAGACAGACCCGTGGGGCATCAAGGTTTCCAATGTCGCGGTTAAGCACGTTGATCTGACCGAGGAATTAAAAAGGGCCATGGCCCGACAGGCTGAGGCAGAAAGGGAAAGACGCGCAAAGGTTATAGCTGCGGAAGGGGAATATCAGGCTGCAGAAAAAATCTGTCAGGCCGCTGACAAGATGCAGAAAAGCCCAATGTCACTACAGCTTAGGTATCTACAGACTCTTATTGAGATAGGGAGCGAGAGCAACACGACAACGCTTTTCCCTATACCAATAGATCTTTTAAGCGCCATTACAGGTAAAAAAGGGACAGCTTAGCTAATCCCAGCCTGCCCACAGTCATATTCGACAGCAGGCCATTGACATCTTAGGCATCGTAATGTAGACTTTAAGCACGATCAAAGAAAATCCTGTGTTCAAAAGAGGGAGGGTGAGTCAAAAAGTTACTTGACAAGTAAAGGATATCTGGAGTATAATATAATTCGTATTAGTAGTAGTAAATAAGTGAGTGGGATATTTTTAGCCGTAAGGCAAAAAAAGAATTCGCCGTGCGGTTTTTTTATTTTCTGCCATTGTTTACTATAATCTTGAAGAAAGGAGGTAGTGGATAATGGCAAAAGGAACAGTAAAATGGTTCAATGACCAGAAAGGTTTTGGGTTTATTACACCTGAAGACGGACCTGATGTATTCGTACATCATACCGCCATACAGGGCGACGGCTTTAAGACTTTAGCAGAAGGCCAGGCAGTTGAGTTTGAAATCACTGACGGCCCTAAAGGCAAACAAGCTCAGAACGTAGTAAAGATATAACCTAAAAACAGATAAGGCCTGCTATCATATGCAGGCCTTATTTCTGTCAACCCCTTAATCAGAATCAGCAACCTTAATATTGTCGATGTCAGGAGCAATCAAGAGATAAAATGACAATCATAGTTTCAGCAGGAATATGGATAGTTACTGTGCTTCTTATCATCTTACTCTTTTTTGTAGAATGCATTTTGACTATGATCCTTTTCCCATTTGATAGGAAAAGAAAAATTATCCACTCGCAATGCTTCTGGTGGGCAGATGCAGTTATTGGTTTCAATCCATACTGGCATCTTCAGGTGAGCGGATTAGAAAATATTGATAAGCACAAAACATACATAGTAGTTGCTAATCATCAAAGCCTCGCTGATATTGTAGTACTGTATAAGACTCGCATGCAGTTCAAATGGGTAGCGAAGGAGAGTCTTTTTAAAATACCATTTATTGGCTGGTGTCTTTTTCTTACTAAACATATAAGGTTGTCACGAGGAAAATTTGGAAGTATCAAAAAGGTATATCGAGAAGCTGCGCATTGGCTGAGGAGGGACGTATCGGTAGTATTCTTCCCGGAGGGTACACGAAGCACAACAGGCAAGATGAACGAGTTTCAGAATGGTGCCTTTAAACTGGCTATACAGGAAAAGAAACCCATTCTCCCTATTGTAATAGACGGTACAGGAGAAGCTATTCCCAGGGGGAGCTGGCTTTTCAAAAAAAAGGTAACCGGCAAGCTGACTGTGCTTCCGCTGGTCGAAACAAGGGATCTTCAGCCTAGCGACCTCGCCTTTTTAAAAGAGACTGTGCATAGAAAGATGGAATGTTTAATTGAAACAATTTAGTATAACGGATGTTAAAAGAATTTAGGAAAAATGCCTTATCTAAGATTTAAGGATTTAAACGGGAACGAAATTCTCTCCAAGGGAATTTTTTGCCGGGACATTCCGTGGAGGCCCCTTTTACCTGGCCATGACCTAATATATGCGAATTAGGGATTTGATAGTAATCTTTTAAGACATTTACTAAATAAACGAGGGATTCCATCTGCTTGGGTGTTACCTTATCTACGCTAAAATTTCCGACAAGACAGATACCTATGCCCCTATAATTCATGCCGTCTGCCTTGCAATGGGCACCGTTTTCCTGTCGTATCCATCTGGGAGAAACCTCTATTTGGCCATCTTGTTTTCCTGCTGTACCATTGTCAATCACAAACTGATAACCTAACCCTTTCCAGTGTCGTTTTTTATGCGCGTAATCAAAATTGAGTGCGTTTCCCACATCCGTTGCGCTATGATGAATAATTATATAGCGCCATTTTCTAGAAGGGTACAGGGAGATTACTGACCTTAGAGGTGCGGCATTGGGTATGATCAACTTCTGGCCTTCTTCGAGTTTTGTGATATCATTTAAGTGATTTGCATTCATGATACTTTTCATGCCAACATCGTACATCTTACTTATCCGCCACACTGTCTCTCCCGGGCCTACTTCGTGAAGCACATTATGTCTGATTACCCCATGTGGAGTTATTATCTTCGCCGGTACAGTAGTGGGATATGGCTCTATGGTTTGCAATGTACCCACATTTCTTACCGGCATCCTTGCGCAAGAGACAAGTGTAAGCGCAAGAAAAATATTCAATAAAAAAACTCTCTTCATATTATTTTACCAGTTCTTTAAGAGGGACTATTTTAATGCCTTCTCTTTCCAATCTCGGTATGGAATCTTTTATCACTATGAGCGTAATCTTTATATTATGCCCGACACCTATTGCCATGCCCTCAGTCAATGCTACCTTGCTCAATCTATCTATCTGTTGCCTTATATACCCTTCCAAATCTTCAAGGTCGGTCTTATCTGTAATATCCAGGAACACATCCCTTACAGTATATCTTAAATCTACGGCGCGTGCAACCTCGGAACATACCGAATTCGGGGTAGTCAGGCTATCCAAAAAAAATAAACCTCTGTTTTTTAACTCTCCAAAGACTATCCTCATAACCCGTTTGTCTTCAGTGGCCTTTGAACCCTGATGGTTTGAAACCCCCACAATGCCCGGAAGGCTATCTATGTCATCTCTCAATATAGATAGTATCTGACCCTTGTCCATACTCGATAAAATAGTATTTCTTTCTGCTGCCCTGCCGCTTTTAGACTCCAGAGGTAGATGCAGGATAATATCATCCAGGCTATTATTTTCTTTAACCATCCTGGCTATATAGTTAGAATATCTCAGATTTGGCAATATAGATATCGTAAGAGGCCTGTCTATTTGAGAAACCAAATCAATATACTTCATATTATATCCCCAATCATCTATTACAAATGCAATAACTGCCTTAGGTCTAGTCTTCCTGTCTATTGATATAAATAATGCAGCCCCGGCCAGCGTGATTACAATAAAAGCGGCTATCATTAACTTTTTATTCATCCGATTCCCCGTCTCAACGCCTGAATTCACTCAGCTTCTCCCACCAGTCATTGAGATCCGTCTTCTTCGTAAGCCGCCAGAGTCTTTTAGAGCTTTTTGTCTTAAGAAACCTGGGTGCCTTTTTCATAAACCTGCCTGCCGCCTTGAACCCATGTTCTTTATATTCCTTTGCCTGTATAAGACATTCCAAGATATCAGCGTCTCTTGCGATAATGCTCTCCTTGGATCGCTGTCTGGTGTATTCTGCATGGATACCTGATAATTCATCTTTGATATTGCCGGGCAAAAGACTTACCTGTTCTTTGAATGCCTTCTTCTCTGCTTTGGTCGATTCTATATATCGTTGTGACATCTTGTGAAGGTCGTTTATACGTGCCTCATGGATATCATTAAAAAGCGTCATCAGTAAAACTCTGTAGGGGGTAACCTTTTCCATCCTGGCCAGGATATAACCTATAACCGCACACCTGAAACTATGGTCGGCAACTGTCTCGGCTCCCGTAATCCCCAGGACCCACCAACCTGAACGCTGAACACGTTTAAGCATGCCTGCCTCAACTATAAAATTAACTAAACTGACATCGGCCTTTTTAGTCATATAATCTTTTTTTAAACCAATGGTCTCTGCCTGGCTATCTCATGACAGAAGATAGCACAAGCCATAGCAACATTAAGAGAAAGAGACGTGCCTTCCATAGGCAGGGAAACCTTCATCTCAAGGTGTTTGTCTATCCCGTGTCTTATGCCTTTACCCTCCGAACCAAGAACCAGACAGATAGGGAAAGGCAGACTTACCTTGTTTAGATTCTCCCCGCCTTCAACCGCGGCCCCTATAATCCAGTAATCTGCTTTCTTTGCCTGTATCAGGCTGCTGGACATATTAGTAACCATTGCAACGGGAACGAAGTTTTCACCGCCTGATGCAACATGCATGACAGCATCGGTAACTGCGCAGGAGCGGTGTCGCGGTATAACAATAGCAAGGCCCCCGAAACAGGCGGCAATTCGTATTATCGAACCAAGATTATGAGGATCATTTATGTTATCCAGAAAGATAAAGGATGGTTTTTTATTGGGGGGCTTATTCAATAATTCCTCGAAATCGGCATACTTAAAATCATCCACCTCGGCAACAATCCCCTGCAGCCTGTCTGCCCGCTTGATCCTGGTGAGTTGTTTTTCGCTAACACGTTCCAGGGGGATCCGGGAAGATTTCATCAGATTCAATATATATGGTCCATTAAAATTATACTGTAGAAATATCTTCTTTATGCTTTTGGGATTGACCTTAAGTCGTTCCAGGATAGAATTTTTACCGTATAGATACATCTGCTTCCTTTTGTTATTTATTAAAATTATATAGCATATCTACTGGAAATAGAAGAAAAAAGTTTAATCTTTATAGAGACCCGGATAAAACTCCACAAAAGGAATACAACGAGAAGGGATTTTGTTCATCTCGGCAGTGCTTTTATTTTCCTACTTGCTCTTACCCCTTACTTTTATTCCCGCAGTCCTTAATTGGTCGGTTCTTTTCTTTGAACACTCCATACACAAAAATTTAGGCTCAGATCCCCTCCTATCATAATTAGGTGCCAATACCAGTCTCCAGAGACTTGTCTCTTTTCCGCAGGCATCGCATATACCCTTTTCCTTAAAATGCCACATCTCAACCGCCCTCGAAGTAAATATAAATCTATCTACCCAGAAAAATATGCTACCGCCGATTAGATTGGCCATTACGGTCTGCCACAATCCCGCCCCTAAATTTCTAAGGACCAACCAGAGTATGGGGGTACTTAACTGCCATCTTATCAAATACAATAGGAATCTTTTCATATCGATTAGCTATTATATAAAAATTATTTTATACATGATGACACTACCATAATCCAATCTAGACAAGTCCTAAATGGCAGGGTTATACTGGCGGTGTGTATACTGCTTTGTTCGAACTCACTTCAAGGGTTCCCTTGAAGCAAAGTCCCTGTAGGGGATTAAGCCCAATCCGCGCCAGCTCAGCAAGCCCCGCCCAGCCAACCTCGCAAGGGAAATACAGTGTTTATAGGGGGTGGGGCGTTGCGTTCTCGCCATCAACGTCAAGATCGGAAGAGCACACGTCTGAACTCCAGTCACACTGATATATCTCGTATGCCGTCTTCTGCTTGAAAAAAAAAAACAACCCACACACCCCCCCCCCCCCCCACACCACCCCCCCCCCACCCCTCCCTCCCTTCCCGCCCCCCC
>CAJVXD010000035.1 GCA_913009675.1 uncultured bacterium
AACGTGTCCCCGCCGGGGGTTTCCTATACCGTTGGCTGGGAGGGGGCAATCCGCAAATACCCCAATGTAAGAAAGAGGTTCACCACCCGGCCCTGTATGCAATGTGATGCCCCCCCCTGCGTCAAGGTTTGCCCCGTTAAGGCGACAACTAAAGATGATGAAGGAGTCGTAGAGATAGATTACGATAAGTGTATTGGATGCAGGTATTGTCTTAATGCCTGCCCTTATGGAGCGAGATATTTTGACTATGGCCAGTTTTATACTGAGCACACTCCCAAACTGGAAGATTATGAAAAAAGAAGTTCATTCGAATACGGAAAGTTATGGCCTAGAAAAAGGCGCCCGTTTATTCCCAAATCGCCTATCGGCAATGCACGTAAATGTCATTTCTGCCTTCACAGGATAAGAAAAGGGTTTCTTCCTGCCTGCATCGTTACCTGTATAGGGAGGGCGCGTTATTTTGGCGATATAAATGATAGAAGGGGCATGATCTCAGAATTAATTGCTAAATATAAAGCCACGAGGCTCAAAGAAGAATTAGGCACAGAGCCGTCGGTATATTATTTGGATTGATTAGGTAAGGGGGTTAAATTATGAAGTTAATCAGATTTTTGTGGCCAGCGGCAATAATCGGATTTCTCATCGGGCTTATCGGCTTATGGGATAGACTCCATTCCGGATTGATATCGCACAATACAGGTAGTTACGTTAGCTGGGGTTTGTTAGTTGCCGGCTACATATATTTCATCGGGCTTTCTGCCGGGGCATTTTTGCTTTCTTCTTTGGTGTATGTATTTGGCCTGAAGAGGCTGGAGAAGATAGGAAAATTTTCCCTGTTTACCGCTTTGGTATGTTTGATAATGGCGATGATGAGTATATTTTTTGATTTAGGCCATCCATTTCGCTCGTTGATAAGATTTCTAGTAAGTCCAAATTTTGGCTCGATGATGGGGTGGATGATTTTTCTGTATTCAGCTTATTTCGGCCTGATTTTAATAGAGCTTATTGTTGCCTTCAGGATAGATTTTAACATGCGGTTCTCTTCCCGAAAGGCACTTACTGTTTTGGGGGCAATCGGCATTCCTCTGGCGATTTGTTTTCACGGTGGCGTAGGGGCAATCTTTGCTGTAACCAAGGCCAGGCCTTACTGGAATACAGGCCTATTTCCTATAATGTTTATTGTAGAAGCCCTGTTGTCAGGGGGGGCATTGATTACTGCCTTGACCTATTTCTTCGCTCCTGACAAGGGGACCCCTCAGCATAATGATCTGGTGAAGTTTTTAGGCAGGATTGTCCTGGGCCTGCTTAGTTTTTATGTGTTGCTGTTTATTTCTGAGGCACTGGTTGTATTCTATGGCGCAGTTCCTGAGCACATAGCAGGTTATAAATTTATGATGTTCGGTAATTATGCCCCGCTTTTTTGGTTTGGTCAGGTTCTGCCGGTGGTCTTAATGCCTATACTTATCTTCACCTTTAAAGGCAGGTCTCCGTTGGCCGTGGCCTTAGCTTCGCTTCTGATAGTAGTAGGCTTTATCGCCGTGAGGCTGGATATAGTCGTGCCGGGAGGTATGGTTCCCGCCTTTGAAGGCCTGAGGACTGCTTTTATTGATTCACGGTTACGATTCGAATATTTCCCTTCTCTTATGGAGTGGCTATTTGAGATTTGGGTCGTATCATTAGGAATGATTATATTCTTAATCGGGCAAAGATACCTACCCTTATTCAAGGAGGAAGCAAGATGAGTAAGAGACTAAATAACATATTGGAGAGATTCGGAGAGGTAAGGATAACACGCAGATGTTTCTTAAAATCAGGTGCATTTTTGGGCGGTTCACTTTTATTGGCTTCAAAGTTGGATTTACTTGAGAAAGCCAATGCCAGCGAAAATACAAAATTTATTTTAAGTAAATATGGCTATGAAATTCAAAAGGCAGAAAACATTATTCACTCTACGTGCCTTCAGTGTCATACGGATTGTCCTCTTCAGGGAAAATTATTTAACGGTATCCTGGCCAAGATCGACGGTAACCCCTATAGCCCCCAAAACCGGCTTGTTCATATCCCCTACGATACCTCAGTTCATAAGGCGGCTAAATTTGACGGCAAATTATGCCCAAAGGGCCAGGCCGGTATCCAGACCCTCTATGACCCATACCGTCTGGTCAAGGTCTTAAAAAGGAACGGCCCTCGCGGTTCGAATAAATGGAAGACCATAAGTTTCAGGCAGGCGATCGAAGAGATTGTCAGCGGCGGCAGGATTTTCGGCAATATTGGAGAAGACAGGTATGTAGAAGGGTTTAAGGACATTTACGTCTTAAGAGATGCCCGATTGGCTAAGAATATGGCAGGGGATGTAAAGAATATAAGAAAGAAGAAGATGTCTGTTGAGGAGTTCAAAGGTAAATATAGAGACCATCTTGATGTCTTGATTGATCCCGAGCACCCTGATGTTGGCCTTCGTAATAACCAATTTGTGTTTATGGCCGGGCGCATTGAACACGGCCGGAAAGAATTCGGTAAACGTTTCACTCACGATGCATTAGGTTCGGTTAACTTCTTTGAGCATACCACGATTTGTGAGCAGTCGCATCACATAGCCTTTAAACAGGTGACAGCACAGTTTAAAAATGGCAAATGGCACGACGGCAAGGAACATATGAAGCCGGATTTGCTAAACTCAGAATTTGTTATCTTCTGGGGGACAGGTGCATTTGAGGCAAATTTTGGGCCGACAAATATGGCTGAAAAAGTAACTAAGTCTTTAAGAGAAAGAAACTTTAAGTTTGCGGTGGTTGACCCGCGGCTGTCAAAAACTGCATCCAAGGCCGAATATTGGCTTCCTGTTAAGCCCGGCACTGATGCTGCCTTAGCAATGGCGATGATCAGATGGGTTATTGAAAATGAAAGATATGATAAAAGGTATCTTGAAAATGCCAATAAGGCCTCTGCGCGATCCGATGGGGAATCGACCTGGACAAATGCCGCCTATTTAGTAAAGATAGGAAAAAATGCCCAGGCCGGGATGTTCCTGCGCGCAGATGAGGTCGGCTTAGGTTCAAAAGAAGAGTTTGTGGTCAGTCGAAACAATCAGCTCATCGCGGTTACTCCTGAGGATACTGCCAATCCTGTTGAGGGAGATATCGTTGTTGATAGCCATGCTCAAGGTATAAGGTTTAAATCAGCGTTTCTCCTGCTTAAAGAACAGGCGTTCTCTAGATCATTCGATGAATACGTGAAAATTTGTGGTATTGAGAAAGGGCTTATTGTGAAGGTCGCTGATGAATTTACTTCCTACGGCAAAAAAGCCGCTATTGATTTATACCGCGGCGTTGTTCAGCATACCAATGGCTATTATAACGCCCAGGCGATTATCACCTTGAACGTGCTTATTGGCAATGCCGATTGGAAAGGCGGGTTATCGGCTGGTGGAGGGCACTGGCATGAATCCGGAGGTAAAGAGGCCAGCCGTTACGAGATTAAAAAGCTCCACCCCAATAAACTCAAGGCATTCGGCGTGGCTATAACCAGGGAAAAGGCGGAATACGAAGACTCTACCTTATTCACCGGCTATCCGGCAAAAAGGCCATGGTATCCTTTAACAAGCAATGTCTATCAGGAGATAATACCTTCTGCCCGCGATGCCTATCCTTATCCCATAAAGATACTTTTTTTACACCAGGGTACACCCGCTCTTTCTATACCGGGAGGCGATAAATTAATACCGATCCTGAAGGATGCAGGAAAAATCCCCCTCTTTATTGCTGATGATATTATCATTGGTGAGACCTCGATGTATGCCGACTATATCTTTCCCGATTTAACCTACTTGGAGAGATGGGCCACTCCTCATATAAGCCCTGACGTACAGACCAGGGCAAGCAAGGTCCGCCAGCCGGTGGTTGCCCCCTTAACCGAAGAAGTAAAGATCGATGGGTATACAATGCCTGTTTCCCTGGAGGCAATCTTGATTGCTATTGCCAGGAAACTTAGACTTTCCGGTTTCGGGAGGAACGGCTTCGGTGAAGGTTTCGGATTGAATAAACCCGAAGATTTCTATCTTAAATTAGCGGCTAATATCGCTTTTGGAGATAAGAAAAATAAAACAACCCCTGATGCAGATAATAGAGAGATGGATATTTTCCTGAAGGCAAGAAGACACCTGCCCGGATCAGTTTTTGATCTGGATTACTGGAAGAAGGCAGTGAGAAAAGATGAGTGGCTTAAGGTAGCGTATGTGCTTAATAGGGGAGGGAGGTTTGAGGATTTTAAACACGCCTATAAAGGGGAATACCTGGGACATAGATTTGGCAGGATGTTTAATCTTTATTGCGAGAAAGTGGCCGGGAACCGCAATAGTATGACTGGAAGGTTTTTCTCCGGGGTACCTATCTTTGAGCCAATATGTGACGCAGAAGACCACATAGTCGAGGATAAAGAATATAAATATCAGCTTATTACATTTAAAGAGATCTTTGGCGGCCATTCCCGGACTGTCTCTAACTATTGGTCTCAAGATTCTCTTCTTCCTGAGAATGAAGTCTGGATTAACACTATAGACGCAGAGGGATTAGAGGTAAAAAATGGAAGTTACGTTAGGCTGAGATCTAGATCCAATCCTCATGGAGAGATCGACTTAAAGAATGGTAAAAAAATAGCATTAAAGGCAAAAGTGAAGGTTGTCGAGGGAATAAGGCCGGGCGTAGTAGCCATCTCCTGGCACTATGGCCACTGGGCTTACGGGGGAGCGGACGTCGTTGTTGACGGCAGGATGATAAATGGAGATTCACGCCGGAGAAGAGGGATTGTCCCCAACCCTTTAATGCGTATAGACACAACAGTGGACAGCTGTCTTACCGACCATATTGGAGGAAGTTCCTCGTTTTATGATACTAAAGTGAATATGGCTAAGATATGAAAAGTAATAATGAGGAGAAGGTATGAAAGAGAGAGAAAGAGAGAGAGAAGAAGAAATATTAGAAGAAGATATAGAAGAATTCCTTAAGGAGAAGGAAAGGGTAAGAAATATTGTCGGCAGGATTGGGGGTAAGGTTACCCTTGTAGGCAGGGTAGCAAATTTATTTTGGATAATGGCAGTAGTGTCTACGTTTGTTGTTTCTATTTTTATGCGGGAGACCCTTCGTTTTACAATGATAGAAGCGGGCGTATTTCTGGTTTCTCTCAAGGTCATTTATTATTTTAACCGCCAGGCAAAGATAACCCATTTTCAATTTTGGATCCTTTCTTCTATCGAGTGGCGGTTAAATGAGGTTGTGAAAAAACTCAACGAGTTAATTAAGAGTAAGAAATAGGGGGTGAGGAAAGATGTTTAGATTTGGTATGGGTGAGCTTATTGTAATTTTGCTGATAATTTTGCTTCTATTCGGCGCCTCAAGACTTCCGGAAATTGCTAAGGCCTTAGGCAGCTCAATAAAGGAATTTAAGAAGGCAGGCAAAGAGATAAAAAGCAATATTGATGATGTGACCAAAGAGGATGAAGATAGCTAATTGACCCTACCCCCAAAAACCGGACACCTTACAAGTCGAGTCTCCTGGTATAAAACAGCAGCTGTAACGCTGTAAAACAGGAAGCAAAAACTATTATCGAAAACTGGAGAAAGGAGTATAATACATTTAGGCCTCATGTATCATTAAAAGGCTTAAGGCCTGAAGGATTCAGGAAGGCCCGGAAAGAAGAAAAAACAACAACAAAATACATCAGGGATTTAACTTACAGACTGTACAGTGTAAGGGGTACGGTCAAGGGGTTAAAACATAGGCAGGTTTATTAAATATTGCGAGCATATGTATCCAATGAATAGTTTTAATCAAGGGATAGATTATTTGAGGTTATCGGTTACCGATCGGTGTAATTTAAGGTGTGTTTATTGTATCCCGCCCGGAGGGATTATAAATAAGCCCCAGCAGGATATACTTTCTTTTGAGGAAATCATAAGGTTGGTTAAGATATTTGCAAGTCTCGGGGCAAGCAAAATTCGCCTTACAGGAGGAGAGCCGCTGATAAGAAAAGGAGTGGTTCATCTGATTGACTCCCTGACCTCTATTGAGGGGATAGGAGAGGTCTCTTTGACCACAAATGGGACCCTATTATCTTTATATGCCCACCGGTTGAAGAAGGCAGGTGTTAAGAGGATAAACATAAGCTTAGATACACTACGAAGGAATAGATGTAAAAAGATTACGGGAAGTGATTCTTTCTACAGGGTATTAGAGGGGATTGAAAAAGCAAAAGAGGCAGGGATCTCTCCTTTGAAACTCAATACAGTCGTAATGAAAGGGATAAACGACGATGAAATTATTGATTTCATAGATTTTGCCATAACCCGCGGTTTGATATTGCGATTTATTGAGTTTATGCCGGTTACGCAACTATGGAAAGAAGACCGCGTTGTTTCTATAGAAGGGATTAAAGAAATTTGCAGAAGAAAATTTAGACTCGAGAGAATAGGAACCTTCGGCCCGGGTCCCGCTCAATATTATAGAGTTGAAAAAAGAGGTATCTTGGGTTTTATAGCTACGGATATAAATAACTGCATAAGATGCCGGCGGCTTAGATTGACCTCTACAGGAGAACTGAAAATCTGCCTTTATGAAGATGAAGGCTTCCCGCTTCGTGAATTTTTAAGGAATGGTTTCAGTGATGAGGAGATAAGAGACAAGATAAAGGGAAGGATAGAAACTAAAAGATATACTGATTATCGAGACAGGAGATTTTTAGAAACTTATATGTATAGCATAGGGGGCTAGGTCATTATCGAGGCTTAGCCTTGATAGGATCGGGTAGGTCTATTTATTGATGGGGCGTTTAGATGAAGATGATAGATGTAGGCAAAAAGGGAGCAACTGAGAGAGAGGCCCTTGTAGAGGGAGGAGTTTTCCTCAAACCTTCAGTAGTCACTGCCATAAAGAAAAAAAAGATACCTAAGGGAGACGTGCTGGAAACAGCAAAACTGGCCGGGATATTAGCTGCAAAGAGAACCGCTGAGCTTATCCCCCTTTGTCATCCGATTTCCATTGATTATGTCAACATCGAATTTTCTTTAGGAAGGAACCGGATAAGGATAAAAACAGTAGTGAGGGGGGAGGCAAAGACAGGGGTGGAGATGGAGGCCTTCACTGCTACTGGTATTGCCGCACTTACCATTTACGATATGTGCAAAGCCCTGGACAGGTCTGCGGTAGTTTCTGAGATAAAGCTCCTCAGGAAAAGTGGGGGCAAGAGCGGAACATATAAAAGAAAGTCAAATACCGGGGTCCAAGATGAAAAATGAAAATTTTAAACTTAAAGAAGGTAAGGTAGTTGCGGTATCTGTTTCTGAAAAGAAAGGGACAAGGAAAATAAATGTTGGGTCCGTGTTATTAAAAAAAGCCTTTGGGATTATTGGAGATGCCCACGCCGGTAACTGGCACAGGCAGGTAAGCCTTCTGGCGGGCGAGTCGATCGAAAAAATGCATAGGAAAGGCCTTAATGTAAAGGCAGGCGATTTTGCCGAAAATATTACCACTGAAGGGATAGATTTATTGAGTTTAAAACTTGGCACACGATTGAAGATCGACATAGATGCGCTATTGGAGATCTCCCAGATCGGCAAAGATTGCCATTCAAGATGTGCTATTTATTATCAGGCAGGGGACTGCATAATGCCCAAAGAGGGTATTTTTGCCAGGGTGTTAAAGGATGGTAGCGTCAGGCCGGGGGACAGATTGGAGGCAGCAGGGTATGCGAAGCGGACGAAGTGAGCGACCGAAGGAAGTACTGAGCGAGGCGAATGTGCGAAGAAGTCCCGTGCTTCAAGAGACTCAGCATGGTTCGAAGCATGGTGAGCGAAGTCGAACCAGGCGGCAAAAGGGAGTCGGGGGATATAAAGTAGCAGTCTTGACTATAAGCGACAGATGTTCAAAAGGTCAGAGGGAAGACAAAAGCGGTAAGATCGTTCAGGGGCTTGTTAAGGCCCTTCCGGGTGAAGTTATAAAATACGAACTGATACCGGATGAGCCGGAAATGATTAAAGAGAAGCTCAAAGGTTACTGCGATGACCTTAAGGTGGATTTGGTTTTGACCAACGGCGGGACAGGTTTTACTCCCAGGGATTTCACCCCGGAGGCGACTAAGGGAGTTATTGAAAGAGACGTGCCGGGTATCCCTGAGGCCATGCGGACACTTTGTCTGCATCTTACCAAAAGGGCTATGCTTTCAAGGGGGGTCGCCGGTATTAGAGGCAAGACCTTAATTGTGAATCTACCTGGCAGTTCTATGGGGGCCAAAGAATCCTTAGAGGCTATACTGGACGGGTTGCCTCACGGTTTGGATATGATTTTAGACAGGGAGCATTAACGAAACCACAGCTTATGGAATGAAATGAACATAAGTTGTTTGGTTGAGTTATGTAATACTTTCGATGTTAGGTAATAGCCTCAGACCTCCCGGCATAGCAGGCTGTGGGGCCTTTTTTAGCCGAGCGGGCACGGTGTCTTTTTGGGCCGGAGGGACCTGAGAAAAGACGTTCGGCCGCCCCGGCGAGGCGGCCTTCGCTCCGTTTTATTTTTTGCTCGTCCTTTTGCCTGACGGCAAAAGGACACCATGCCCGCAAAAAATAAAGAGGCTT
>CAJVXD010000036.1 GCA_913009675.1 uncultured bacterium
GATCTGGTTCATCTTTCCAAAACTCCGGCTCTCCTTTGCCCTCTGCATCCTCTGCATCTCATCTACTATAAGGAACAGATACCTGTACATAAAAGACGCTATCATTATAAATATACCGGGGACCTTTAATCTCTCCATGCCTTTTAATAGATCAGTGGACCTCGTGCTTGTACTAAGTATTATCATAGAAACTATAGATAGATACGATTTTATTATTATGCTTTGAAATAAGATAACCCCGTTGTCCTTATTGATAAAAGGTATGAATATCGCTATCAGTACAACGAAAGGGATCACCGTAAGCGATTTTTTAAAAATAAACAAAAATGGGATACGGGAGAGGACTATGAAAAGAAATAATAGAATCCCATATAAAAAGAAAGGCAGGACCGAGGCAGGATCCGTCAAGACTACAGAGAAAACAAATATAAAAAAGACCACTATCTTTATTCTCGGGTCTATCCTGTGAATAAAGCTATCCAGCTTAGCGTATTTATCTATATAGGAATGCCGCATTATATATTATCTTTTAATTATTAAAGCAACCCCGCAGGCAATACCAAATACAAGCACCGTGCCAAAGATCCCTGCAAAACCCGTTGCGAGAGTATCATTATCTATGCCGGGCCAGGAGTAACTAGGGACTGGAGATAAAAATGCCGGCCTTGTCTCTTCCTTTTCTATAAATCCTTTATCCGCAGCGACCTTCTCAAGGCCATCAGGTGAAGGAGAAGCAAGGGGAGAAACGAAAAATGCCAGGCTTAATGCTAGTAAAAGACTAAGAAATATCTCTTTTTTATTCATGTCGGATCTCCTCATTATATAATAGATCGGGCCTTGTCTTCAAAACAAAACTTACCACCGTAACGGATATAAGGGCCTCGCCTATACCTATCAACATGTGCACCAATACCATGGCAGAAAACACAATCCTTAACGGTGAAACCCCTGATGCGGCTAATTCAAAAGCACACGCCGCCGAGGCCAGCACTACAGAAAGCCACGCAGCTACAGCAGTACCTATCACTACGCCCTTATTCTTGTTTATCATCTTCCTTATCAAATTATAGATTACATAGCCGCCCATACTGCCTATAAAAGACATGTTAAATATATTTGCACCTAACGCAGTAAGGCCTCCATCCTGGAATAAGAGGCATTGCACGATTAAAACCACTGCGATAACAATCGCACCTGCGTAAGGGCCTAATAAAACAGCTGCCAAGGCACCTCCCAAAAGATGGCCTGATGTCCCTGATGCCACAGGAAAATTTAACATCTGTGCAGCAAAGATAAATGCCGCCATTACCCCCATCAATGGCACCATCTTATCCCTCAAAACACGCGAAACCCGCCTGAGGCAATACCACAGGCCGCCTATTGAAATAACCCATGCAGGCGCCCAGGTGTTAGGCGCTAAAAAACCGTCCGGTATATGCATATGTACCTCCTTTAATGAGCACGCGGCTTATGGAACGAACGAAGTGAGTTAACATAATCCTCTATGCGAATTAGACTAAAAATCCATCTGTCCCCTCATGCCTATTACAGTAATTACGGAGCCGCCATTTGTCGCATCGCCGCCGTATGGATTCCAGATTACCTGCAGATCCGGGCTCAAGGTCAAATGTTCGTCTGCCTTAAAACTATAATATATCTCTATATGGCCCTCGCCCTTTGCATCTAAACCAGTGCCCGCATCTTTGTATTCATCCGAGGGTATTATTTGACCTAGGGCGACAGCCAATATATCATCTTTTCTATCCCATAATCTTCCGTTTAATTGCGTACCTATACTCCATGCCCCTTCCAGAGAAAAACCCTCGCCGTTTATATAAACATCCGGATTTTGCCAGCCATATCTTAAAAATACCCCTATACTATCCGTCAATTCCTGGTCAAAACTCAGGCCAAGACCATATGAGTTTTCTTTCGTCTTTGTCGAGTCCTGCCATTTTGTATGGCCCCTGCCGCTCAACCAACCCATCAGACGGTAATCCCCGTTCCTCTTAAAGAGGCCGGGTTTCAGATTTAACTGTATTGCGTAAAAGCCGCCATCAAATACATCCTCCCAATCGCTATCACCGTCCATCATCAAAAAACTCACGTCCATGAAATCAACAGGTTCTATCCCCAGGCGTAGACCCGGACCATTGTCAGGAAATTCTATAGTCGGAGAATTTCTAAACAGCCTGCCCAGAAACTGAGTAGTTTCATCGTTAGCATATTTATTCGTATCGAGCAATATCGAGCCATCAATCTCCCCTGCCATAATCTTGGCTGGTATGTCTTTAAAATAATGCTCATACCACACCTCTGTCACAGCAATAGAGCTATCAGAATTATCTGCGTCTCTATTGACATTCGAAAATACCCTGAGTTCGTCTTCCACGCCTCCACCATCGCCTGTTTCTATGTGTAGATACGCCTTGCCATAATCCTCGAATTTCTTTTCAAATTCTATGTCTATAGAATAAGAACCATCTGTGATATCCTCGCCTTTCCCGGAAAGGTTATCGCCATTTGCGTCAGTCGTTCCCTGTATAATAAACGTTGTCCCGAGCCCCATCCGTAGGCCACCCAGCATAAAATATCCCTCTTTTCTATGTAAAAGATGGCTATCGAGATGCCTATCAAAGTCCTCTATAGTCATATCCTGTAATTCTATTGTTCCGGGTAGAGATTCCTGGCGAGACAACCTCGTCTCGAGCTCTCCTATCTTCTTTGCCTGAGCCTCTGCTTTTTTCTTTAATTGACGTATCTCAAAAAGCAGTTCCTTATTCGAAATCTCTTCGCAAAAACCAAAAGATGTTGTGCTGAAAACAACACAACCTGCCAGAATAAAAATCTTCTTGAGCATCTCCCTCCTCTTTTTGCTACTCTTTTTATTTTCGTGCTACTAACAACCAAAAAAATTATAGCCCTGCGCCTAAAGTCGTCAAGGTAAGAGAACCGTGTTTTACACCTTTAATGGCCTTCAATTTGTCTGCCAGGAGTTTAATCCTGTCTGATTTTCCTCTGACAATGACCACCTCTAAACAATTATGGTGATCCAGGTGGGCATGTTGACTGGCAATTATCATATCCTGATAGTTATGCTGTATATCCACAATCAAATCCATGAGTTCTCTTTTGTGGTGGTCATACACCAGGGAAATCGCACCTGCGACGTCCTTACCTTTTTTCCACTCATCTTCGACAAGGCTGTTGCGTATGAGGTCTCGTATTGCCTCGGACCTGTTGGCGTATTGCTTGCCGCCGATAAGTCTGTCAAAATCCCTGAGCAGGTTTTTCTCAAGGGATACGCCGAACCTCATCAAATCTGACATGTAGGTCTCCGTGTTACTTTTCTAAAAATTATAACACAATTATCCGGGCTGTCAACAAAAAAATCACTCAACCGAGATAGACGTCTATCTTCTCTAGCTTTCTATCTCTGACGTCCCTGGAATACGGCCATTCTATTATGTCTTTTTTTATCTCCAGCTTCTTACCGTTATCATATCTTAGAATGATAAATCTTGTCTTCACTGACCCCCTGCCGGCCGTATTTTTCATGCGTGGGTTATGATAAACCACGATGGTTTTATTTAAGAATTTAAAGGCGTAGCTATTTTTCGGGAAATCCTTCTGTGCCTTTTTCGTAAAAAGCCAGGCTGGCAATGCGGGCCTGAACCTGAGCGTCAATTCACCTTTTTCGTTAAGGAAAAACGGCTTCGTGCCAACATTCATCAATATCCACATATTCAGCAACTCTGCCGTGGAACCACTTAGCCGGGCCACGAAACCCCTCCCGTGGAGCCTCTCGTCCGGGAAGGCACTTGAAACTATGAATGACGAATTTTCAAAGATACTCCTGCCGTAGATTTCCGGTTTCATAAATGGGATAAGACAGTTCCTGAATTCTCTGAAAAACTCCTCATAAAGCCCTGACTTAAGTATCTCAAGGAGATATTTATATTCCATATGCAACCATATAGATTCGTTCTCCAGCCAGCCTGGCGTAAAGATGCTGGAACGGCCTACCTCTTTTGAAACTCCTTTCAATGGTTCATTGATCTTATACATCCCTAATCTTTTATCATAAAGACCTGTTTTCTTCAGCGCGGCATAAAGAGACTTTGCCTTCTTAGGATTTCCTTCAGCCTTCATGGCGTGGACAATGCCTTCGAGAAATAAAGGAAGCTTTATGTTTTTAAAGGTCTTTGGCCTTACAAGAGGTAAATCTGTAATAGGGTCTATCTTGCCTGTGTGTTCAAAATCCGTAACCTCATTTATGAAATACGTCACGTATGTCTTTCTTGAAGGAAGATAGGCCTTTTCAGCAGCCAAGTTTACCTTGGAAAGAAAGAGTTTCAGCGTCTCTATTAATTCCGGGATAGCCAGTAACCTTTCGTTACCTGTAAACCCGAGTTTCACCTTTTCGCGGTATTTCTCCTTGAGGGAGTTTGAATTATCCCAATAATAAAGATCCCTTCTCTTCGCTGAAAGCCTTGTTCCCTTTTTGATTACGGATTCTATGGCCTTTAAAAAATCGTAAATCTCTTCGGGTAGCTTTATCTTCCCCCTATCGTTAAGCCCCGGGTCCTTTAGCGTATCCAGCATAAACCTTATCTGCCTTTTCAATTCGAACACCTCAGGGGTGGAAGAGCCGAAAAGAGCGGGCAGGCCGTTCATTGAATCGCACCATCCTGGTTTATCCGCCTCCATCTCGATGCCCATCCCAAAAGGATCCAAAGAAGATATCTTGTTTACTGTCAGGCACAATAATTTTACGAGGAGGGTTGTCTTGTAAATAGGGCCCTCTCCCCTGCGTGTCCTTACTCTATGGGCATCGTATTTTCGCTTTCTAATAAGGTGCTCTTTCTTTGTATCCCGCAAAAGTGCGTGGTACTGCCTGACTTTTTCCCCACTGTTCAATAAACATCTTTCTGCTCTTGATTTAACACAATGCACATTATCGTAAAAAGTAAATTCTCTCTTATCTAAAAGTAACTCTTCTATCTTTTCCGGATAGATAGACAGGTAGCTTTCGACAAGGTCGAGATTGTATGTCCAGTGGTCTATCCAGAACCCCTCTGTATGCTCGGCATCATATATGGCCTCGCAATTCTTAAGAACTGACTCAAGCAGCCCCTCCCAGGACACCTCCATCTTTATGCCAAGGGATTCCATTTCCATAAATAATTCCCCCGGCGTAAACGTTCCAGCCAGCACACCTTTGAGCTTCTCTATATCCTTATTCTCTACCTTGTCCTTCAGGATATCTCTTAAATCTGTTCCGGGGTTGAGTCTAAACCTCACGCCGGAGAGAACCAGGGGATTAAACCCATCCGGCTGCAAGAGGTTGTAAAAATAAACTACGTTAGAATCCTTTATGTCGGGGTTAAAAAAGATATCGTTCCTGCGATTCTGGTTCATGTCCCTGAAATTACCGTTACCCTGAGAAAAATATGTAGGGTCTATATAAAAGCTATTGTAATCCCTTTCAAGGTCTCCGTGTTTCCTGGAATAGGCATAAAATATATGTGAATGGCCACCGCAGCTTACGGGATAACCGCCGCGCATGACATTATCAAGGAATGTCTGGCGGCAATAAAGATCATAACCCTTCTCTCCGGAAACAGTAAAAACCGGTTCCTGAAGCCCTTCTATAATCTTTTTATTCTCTTCGCGTTTATCTTTGAAAAACTGAGGCCTGGTAAGGCGGCAGACCATAGAGTTCAGTTTTTCCTTCGAACTCATGTGCCCCATTAAGGAATAGATCGTGGCTGACGAACCTCTTTTGATCTTTAAAGCCGCTAAAGACATAGCGCAGGGAAGCTTATTCTGCCCCATCTGTTTGAGAGGTACATGGAATCTCTTCTGGTTTATAAAATTAACCGGGCAGGAAAAATCCTTAACCTGCCCGAATATAAGCTCAGGGTCAACGAATATCGGTAATATAGCGTTTGCCTTACTGTTCTTTGCCAGCGTGGATAGAAAAAAATTGCCCTCGTTTATAAATTCTACTTCTGAGATATCCCTTGGATCTACCTTCAGTCTGTAGAAGGGGGGGCCTTTTTCCAGATTCTCTACGGTCATCCACGCCTCAACAGTGCGCCTCATCTTCTGGAGAAAAAAGTTTGAAACACCATATGGTATTATAAGCGGTGTCCCGTCCAGGATATCTGCCGAAATGTCTCTTTTTGATATATTTTTGAACGTAACTATCCTCGCAAGCGCTGCACAAGGTTCATTGGGGATTGTAAAATAATCTACGCTGATCTCCAGCCCCAGAAATGGATTTCTTTCCATGAGCCTTAACCCATGCGAGGTTATAAACATCTTCTGTTCTGCCGGTACAGCGTTATTTTCAAAATGCGAGAGGAAAGGCTCATAAAAAATATCCTTCTTTTTATCCTTTATTTTTATAAATGTGCGGAAGCCTTGGGACGAGACGAGCTGATATGCCCTGTTCGCAGGAAGAAACTCCATAATGGAGTTATCTTTGCTCTTAACGCCGAAACTGCATATACATTGGCCTCTATTGACATAGAAGACCCACATGGGTATACCGAATAGACCGGCGATACCTGGCAGGAAATTAGAAAAAGGGTTCGCGTGGTTATAATCCTCTATTACAAACTCGCCGTTCGGATCTATATAGTACTTCACTCTTTTATCCATATTCAGATAATTGTATCAAAAGGCATGTATTTTTGCAAGGCAAAAGAATTAGGCTGGTGCCTTCTGTTCGAGGTTTAACCTCGAACAGAAGGCTGAAGAAAAACAGGCAGTTCTAGCGTCATGCCCAGGACTATCTACAGCAACCCTCTTTGCAGTGGGCTACAGGTCTTAGCATATATCTTACTGTAACATCCATGCTATACCTCCTTAAATGAGCAATTCGGTTACTAAAATCAAAATTTTCGTAACTGAATCTACCCTGGTTAGCACCTTAATGAAGGTGCAAATTTAATCCCGCCCTTTTGCCTGTCTTGATTAAATTTTATAACTTGCTAAAAGAGCGGGATAAGTTCGGACAGATGACTTATGAAAATCAAAAATTTCCATAAGTCATATCCTTACTTAAATATCATCCCTGTTTCCCTGGACCAAAACAGAAGGTCCATCTCTTCCATAGAGATATTCACGCGTTTAAAAAAACCCCTCATCTTATTTTCTATTTTTATGTATTCTTTTCTGCTCAAGCTATCGGGTATCCTTTTTATCACGCCATATCGCTTGAGGTTTTTCAGTATATGCCTGTCAAGTATTGCCATGCCTTTTCCGAGGCCGACGTTCCTTAAAAAATGACTGGCTTCTTTGTATCCCAGGCCTTTGATATTTTTGACCAGCCAGTCTCTTGTCCCGAATGAGTCCTTTTCGCAAAGCCTGCTTTTTATATTCAGGCCCTTCCCGTTCCTAAAAAAATCTCTGGCCGCAACCAAATACCCTGCCTTATTGTTGGGGAAACGGACCCCTTTCAAGTATAGTCTTATATCCCTGACAGAACCCTTAAAGAGTACGCCTTTTTTCCGTAATTCCCTTATTGCTTTATCGCACACAACCGCCCTGGCCTGCGGCGTCAGGATACAAAAACACAATTCTGAAAATATATCCCTCTCGCCCTTTCTATAAATATCTCTAAAATATCTGAGTCTTTGCCTTATTTCCTTTTTTTTACTTTTGTAATCCGCCAGGAGGCCTTTCATATTCCCAAGGCCTTACTTATGGCATCCTTATCAAAACCTACTATTATCTCGCCATCGATATCCAGGACAGGTACTCCCATCTGGTGTGATTTATCGATCATCTCCTTAGCGGCCGCCTGGTCTATCCCTACGTCCAGACTTTCAAACGGTATATTGTTCTTAGCCAAGAAATCCTTTGCCATAGCACAATAGGGACAAGTAGAGGTCGAATATATCTTAACGGTTTTAGCCATCACAGCCTACTCCTTAATTCATTAAGCTTTCTTAAATGCTGCTTCTCCTCTTCAAGAAGACCGTCTACTGTCTTCTGCTCTCCCGCTAAAACAAACTTTTTCATCTCTTGATAAAATAGGATAGAATCCTTTTCGAACCCAATCCCCAGATCAACGCCCTCTGAGTCGCTCTTTATCCCTTTAGCTATCCCAGAACCCTTTTCTTCTTGCGTAAAAACGTACTCCCCTGCAATAGACTTAATATAGGAAAAATATTCATTGGGATATGCCTCACTGGGTTCGTATTTCTTAACCTTTGAAAGTATGCCTTCAAATCTCTTTATATGATTCTCTTCTTCTCTGCTAAGTAGCTCAAATATCTGTCTTGCGGAATCGTTTTTTGACAACATAGCTGCACCGTTATAAAAATCCCTTCCATTCCGTTCTATCCTTATCCCCATCTCAACTATCTCGCTTGCCGAAAATATATTCACCAATGAGATCAACGGCGTTTCGGACAATCCGAATATTTTTCCTGATGAAGACAAGATTATTTCGGCAGGCAATTTTCACGGGCAGCCCCTGGCATACGCGCTCGACTTCCTGTGTATAGGTATTGCTGAATTAGGCAATATATCCGAGCGAAGAGATCGGAAGAGCACACGTCTGAACTCCAGTCACACTGATATATCTCGTATGCCGT